>NZ_JABXEP010000026.1:0-68138 GCF_013372605.1 Myxococcus sp. AM009 | reverse complement strand
GGGGCGGGCTGGGCCGTGTCTCGCGGGAGGAACTGCACGACGGCCACCATGACTAGGAGGCCCGCGGTGAAGGAGGCCGCCATCATCATTCCAGGGCGTGTCCAGAAGGGCTGCAGCGGGGGCGTCCGCTGCGCTTCGTCGGAGGTGTCCTCAAGCGCGTTGAGCGCTTCCTTGCCCAGATACTTGAGCTCCATCAGGGTGGAGAGTTCGTGTTGACACTGCTCGCAATCCGGCAGGTGCTGGCGGAAGGACTCGGCTGCGTCGGGAAGGAGTTCTCCATCGACGAACAGCTCGACATTGTCACACGGGCGGCCCATCAATTTCCCCTCACGGAGAGCGCCTTGCGCAGCTTCAGGCGGATGTCGTGCAGCCGCTTGGCCACCGTACTGACCGGAATGCCGCAGTCGCTGGCAATCTCCTTGTAAGGTTTGCCCTGGGCCATGAGCTTGTAGGTCTTCTGCATCTTCGGACTCAACGCCTGAAGGGCCTCGGCGACCGCCTCGGCGGTGATTGTCTCTGACAGCGGGGGCGGCTCGGAGTCCGCCACCGAGTGGCTCCGCTCGGGCAAGAGGGGGTCTCTCGCATTCCGTTCGCGTACTTGGTTCCGGCGGAGTTGGTCTTTGAAGACGTTGACCAGCGTCCGGGTCAGTAGCCGCCCACTGGTTTCGTAATCGGGCAGGTCCCGTGAATCCCTGTACCGCTTGATGAAGCGGGCATAGGTCTCCTGGACAAGATCCTCTGCGTCATGCGTGTTGCCACACAGCTTCTTGGCCTGGGTGCGGAGCCATTTCCGATGTTGCTCTGCCACCTCACCCGCGCGATGCCCACTCCTCATGGTGCTCATCAACTGTGGGCGTCCCTCCTGCTGCCGCAAATTGCGCTCCAGCATAGGAACAGGCGTAGAAGGGAGGCGAGCCTCCATCGCGGTGGCCCTGCTTTCGGAGGGCTGCTCATCCAGTGGGATGGATGTGCAGGTCAGGGAAATATCGGATGGGGGCATAGAACCTTCTGTCTGCCCCTCTGACGGCCTCTCCTCGATTTGTTACCTGGGAAAGCGTGCACGGCTTTTGGCGAGTCCGTGGCGTCCTTCGTGGCCGGAGCGAACATGTCCCAAAGCCTGCAGCTGGAGCGGAATTTTCCCGCTGGGCGGTTCTGCTCGGGCCCGTCCGGTGGCGGCGCCCCCTGATGCGTCCTTGCATTTTAGGCTTGCCCCGATTTCGGGGCTCTCCCGCACTTTGTGTGAAGGGCTGGCTCACGGTTTGATGCTCCGGGCGGAAGTCGCCGCCTTTACCAGGGGCGGGTCTGGCCCGGTAGGCCACGCGTCCACTCCTCCTGCGAGTACCACCGGACAGCGCCTAGTTCATCCTCACCCTTCAGCCATTCGTCGATGGTTTCGGACGCAGCAAGGTTCCCTGAGTGTTGGAGGAGCCATCGGCCAGGTCCGTCGCCAAGTGGACTGGCCATCACTGGGTGGAAGTTCTTTTCGGTCCAGGAGAACGAAAAGGAAGCGCCGGAGCCGCTCCTGATGATGGGGGTGGTCTGATGGCGGAGCTGGTCTGTCAGCCATTGGCAGAATCGCTTGAGCACAATGTCTGATTCCCAGGAGCGGGCATCACGACTCTTCGCTTCGACGGCAACATGGTTCCGCAAGACAGGGCGGAGACCAGCGGGCAGCGGCGCATCGCACTGGTCGCCTGAGTCTGCTTCAGTGAGGCGGCGCAGAATGACGGGGTTGGTCCCCCGGTATCGAATGCATCCGAACTCCTGACAACGGACGACCATGAGCGCGCGGTCGACCTCCTCGGGGCTGGTGGGCTGTCGATGGACGTAGCAGCTCGCCCCTGATTGGTCGTTCTCGAACGCGAACGTCTCTGGGGCATGGTGTGTTGGAACACCGCACGCGGTGCAGCACTGGTCCACGACATAGAAGTCCCCAGCCACGTTCTTGGGATGGGGAGCGTTCTGCTTCGACATGCGGTTCTCCTTCGGGAGTATGCATGCTACGTGCGCCGCCGGGCCGAGACTGATGGCGACCGCTGCTGGCTGCGGCTTGCGGTTGATGCGCTGTTCGCGCGACCCGTAGGGAGCATCCAGAAGTTCTTCGGGACCGGCCCGTGGTGCGGCGGCCCCCACGTGGTGCCCCTCACGTCCTCAGTTGGCCAACTCCCGGGACTCCACGGGGGGCTGCTGCTTGGGCTCGCCGAAGGACATCAGCCGGCGGTGGAGCGGCGTGAGCAGTCCGACGAGAATCACCAGCACGCCGGTGACCTGCAGCAGCCGCTCGATGGAGACCACCTCTGCCAGGGGCCCGAAGAGCAACATGGCCAGCGGCATCAGCGCGGTGGAGAGCATGGTCATCACGCTGAAGACGCGGCCCAGGTAGGCCGGCTCCACGCGCTCCTGGAGCATCACCGTGGCGGGCGTGTTGTAGAGCGGCAGCGCCACGCCGAAGATGCCCATGGTCGCCAGGTACACCCCGAAGTGGGGCACCACGCCGAGGGCCACGGTGCACGCGCCCATGATGAGGTTGGAGGAGATCATCGTCCGCATGCGGCTGCTGAAGCCCCCCCACGCCGCGAGCGCGGCGCCACCCAGCATCATCCCCACCGAGAAGACCATTTCGATGGCCGTCAGCCGCCACACCTCGTCCCCGAAGCTTCGCGCCGTCTGCAGCGGCGTGAGGAACGCGGCCGGGGTGATGAGGACCAGGATGAAGCCCAGGTAGCTGAAGAACGGCACCAGGTGCGCGTGGCCGCGGATGTAGCGGAAGCCGTCGCGAATCTCCGTCAGCTGCGAGGAGCCCTCCTGCTCCGGCGCGCGGGGGCGCGGCGCTACCCGGACGAAGAGCGCCACCAGGGCGATGGCCAGGGCCGCTGTCACCACGTCGATGTAGAAGATCACCTGCAGGGGGGCCACGGACATGAGGAAGCCGGCGAGCGCGGGCGCCCCCAGCATGTTGACCGAGTGGACGGTGCCCTGGATGCCGTTGACCCGCATCAGCTGGTCCTCGGGCACCAGCTGCGGCAACAGCGCGCTCACCGCCGGGTGTTGAACGGCCGTCCCCACGGAGCGGATCGCCGCGGCCAGGAAGAAGAGCCACAGCTCCGTGCCGCGCAAGGTGAACATCACGGCCAGCGCCAGGGTCACCAGCGCAATCATCGCATCGGAGAGGACGATGAGCTTGCGGCGGTCATACCGGTCGGCCCAGACGCCCGCGAAGGGCGAGAGGAGGAACGTGGGCAGGAAGCCGGCGACGATGTAGAGCGTCATCATGACGCTCGAGCGTGTCTGCAGGGTCACCTGCCACAGGAGCGCGTACTGCACCAGGGAGGAGCCGAGCAGCGACAGGGCCTGGCTGCCCAGGAAGAGGGCCGTGTTGCGCTTCCAAGAGGCGTTCATGGCGCGCACTGTAGCCGCTGGGGCGCCTCGAACCAGGGCGTCATCGGTGATGAGCCAGGGGCCCGGGGGCCAGGGGCTCGCGGCCCTGCTGCCGGTGCGGCCGTGTCCCGGATTCGGGCAGGCCCACCTCCCTTGCGGAGTGAAGGCTCCACGGGATTGAGTGAGGGCCCATGGGACTTCTCCTGCGCGGGCTCCTCGTCGTCGCTGTCAGCTGCTCCACGGGGTGTGGTGGCCTGCGCCACGCGATGGGAGAGGAGGAGTACCTACGACAGCGGCTCTACGACTACGCCTACACCGTTCCGCTGGACACGCTCTGGGAGGAGGCGAAGCAGCTCGCGGAGTCCGTCCGCGACGAGTCGCGAACAGAGGACGGCGTCCGGACGGCGGTGGTCTCCCTCCGCCGGGGCCTTCGGGGGGACGAGACGTCCCTCGACGAGCTGTTCATGCGCGGCTGGGAATCGGGTGGGCGCAGCTACGTGAAGTTCTTCGCTGTGGGGCACGGGCCCGCCGTCCACCCCCACGACATCGGCGTCCGGGAGGTGAACGCGGAGCTGGAGCTGCTCGCTCGTTTCGCTCCGGCGGACGCGGCGAGGTTCCGGGAGGGCGCCAGGCGGGCGGGGCAGCGCGCCCGGTAGCGCCTCGGGGGTTCAGCGCATCGGCACGACGAGCACTTGCGTGCGCCCAGGCGCGATGTCGACCTCGCGTGTCTCCTGATGGTCGCTCCTGCGGATTCGCACGGTGTGTCGCCCCGAGGGAAGCGACAGGCGCGCCACCTGGAACTCGGAGGGGAGGCTGAGCCAGCCCTGCTCCAGCTGCGTCGCGCGCTCAGAGGCGGTTCGCAGGAGGAGATAGCCGCCCAGCGGCGGAACGAGCACGAAGAGGGCCACGGACCCGGCCCTGGCCCACAGGTTGGGCTGGCGCGTCGTATCGGTGCTCACGCCCAGGGCGCCACGGCGCAGCAGGAGGTTCTCCAGGGACGTGACGGTCTCCGCGTCCCAGCTCCCCGACGCCACCTCGATTCGGGCCTGCCCGTGGGGCCAGGGACGCGGGCACACGCTCCAGACGCGGCCCTCCTTCCAGCGCTGGAGCACGCAACGCTCGGGGAGCTTTCCGGCCTCCACGACGACGACCAGGTCGCCCGCGTCGTCCGCCGGAGCCGACGATTCAGGTGCCAGGATGAGCCGCTCCAGCTCCTCGAGCTCAGGGCGCCCGAGCCGGCGTGCCTCTGCGAGGAGCCTGGGCTCCAGGTGGGTCAACCTGGAGGGCGCTCCGGGTGGAGCGCTCCGGGTGATTCGCCAGGCGGCGAGGTAGTCGATGAAGGAGGAGTCCTCGTTCCCCGCCAGCTCATGCGCCAGCCCGCTCACGTACAGGCCGATGGCGCTCTGCACCAGGTAGGGGCGCAGCTCATCGTCGATGGGGATGGCGTTCAAGTGCCGCTCCATCGTCACGTGGTGGCGCAGCTCGAGGTGCCGCTGGAGGTTCAGCGCGTTCGTCAGCCGCGCCTCCACGGCCGCCTCCTCGGGCCGCCCAAGGTGCAGGTAGTTCAGGGCGTTGAGCGTGTGCAGTGTCTGGCGCTCCAGGGCGCCCATGCGCCAGGGGATGTCCCCGGTGAACTCCTCCGACAACCTGACCCGCTCGTGCTCATCCGCGAGCTCCCCCGCTTGGACCAGGGCCCTGCTGCTGGCTTCCCAGGCTCCGGCGCGGTGCAGCAGCCCGCCCCGGTCCGCCGCGACGAGCAGCGGATCCAGCGCTTCACGCGCGGTGACGGCGTCCAGCTCCTTCAGCGCTTCGTCGTACCGTCCGACGTCCGCGAGCACGCGCATCTGTGCGGTCTGTTGCACATAGCTGGCGCGGCAGCCGGACAGCACGGCGAGAAGAACGGCTCCAAGCAACTGCGAGACGAAGCGCGATGGAAAAGCCTCGCCCCCGGAGATGAAATACGCCATCCCGCTAGAATAGAGCCATCAGGCCCGTCCCCGTCATCTGGATACAGAGCCCCGTGCCTACCCAGACATGCGGGTGGAAATCCAAGCGCTGTCATGTCGGGTCGGGTAGAGGTCATGGATAGGACATGGATATCGCGCATTGCTGATCTTTCTTGTATTTCGTGCTAGCTCACGTCCCTCCATCTGGAGGTGGTTCATGAGGAAGTCCCCTCGCATCCTGGCGCTCACGGTGGTGTGCGCCGTCTCTACCTTCGCATCCGGCTGTGGAGACGAACGCAGCGACACCCCGCTCGCGGAGGAGGCTCCGGTTGGCACCGCCAGCGCGCCGCTCGCGTGCAGCACGCGCATCACCTACGGCGAGCGGTGGATTCGCCCCTCGGGGCACCCCGCGCAGTTCGACATCGCGAGTGGTTTGGTGACGTGGGATGGCACCTGTATCAACGCGGGCAGCAACTCGTACGCGGTGCTCTCCAACGGCTGGCAGCCGTACTTCACCGGCAACAACGCGTGTGTCCTGGCGCTCGACACGGACTGTGCCGGGGCCGCCGCGTGCTCGACGCGCGTCACCTACGCCGCGTCGTGGCTGCGCCCGTCGGGACACACCGCGCAGTACGACGACGTGAGCGGGCGCGTGTTCTGGGACCGGACCTGCACGAACGCGGGCAGCAACTCGTACGCGGCGCTCTCCAACGGGTGGCGGCCGTACTTCAGTGGCACGGGCGCGTGCGGCATGTCCTTCCGCTACACGGGTTGCGGCGGGCTGTACCAGAACCCGGTGGTCCCCGGGGACTGCGCGGACCCGGGCGTCATCCATGATGGGACGCGGTACGTCGCCGCGTGCACGTCGGGCGGCGCGGCGAATGCGTTCGCCCTGCGCACGTCGACGGACCTGGTGACGTGGACGCGCGCGGGCTCCATCTTCCCGTCGGCGTCGAAGCCCACCTGGGCGAGGGGCGACTTCTGGGCGCCGGAGATCCACAAGGTGGGGACGCGCTACATCGCCTACTTCACCGCGCGGCACTCGGACGGGAAGCTGTCCATCGGCGCGGCGACGTCGACGAGCGCGCTCGGGCCCTTCACGGACCTTGGCCGGCCGCTCGTGCATGACTCGGCGATGGGGATGATTGACGCCACCTTCTTCACGAGCACCACCGGGGCGCCATACCTGGTGTGGAAGGCGGACGGCAACGCGGTGGGGCAGCCGACGCCCATCTACGGGCAGGCGCTGTCGGCGGATGGCCTGTCGCTGGTGGGCGCGCGCCAGACGCTCATCCGCAACGACCTCTCGTGGGAGGGCGGCGTCGTCGAGGCGCCGTGGGTCGTCGCTCGGGGCGGCTACTACTACCTCTTCTACAGCGGTAACGCGTACTACAACAGCACCTACGCCGTGGGCGTCGCGCGGGCGACGAGCCCGCTGGGCCCGTACACCAAGCTGGGCTCGCCGATTCTCAAGACGGGGGGCGGCTGGACGGGGCCGGGACACAACTCCGTCGTCACCGGGCCGAGCGGAGACCTGTACATGGTCTACCACGCGTGGAACAGCGCCCACACGGCGCGGGTGATGCTCGTGGATGCAATCACGTGGTCCAATGGTTGGCCCGCGGTGCCGTCCGCGCCATCCGCGGGCTCGCGGCCCATGCCGTAGCGGTTTCGGCTACTTGCCCGCGTCCTTCTCCGCGCCCTTGGCCTCCGCGACGGGCGGGGCCAGGGGGAACGCCAGGTAGCCCTTCTCCGTGTACCAGGCCATGACCTGCACCCGCAGCCGGCCCGCCTTCACCATCGGGTCCTGCTCGGCGAGCTGCTTCGCCTCCGCCTTGGTGGCGGTGCGGTAGATGCACGCGCCGCGCATGCCCACGTCGTCCTGTTCGTCGAAGGGGCCCGCGAGCACCATCTTTCCGCTCTCCCCCATGCGCGTGAGGTGCGCGAGGTGCTCCTTCTGCAGTTGCGCCAGCTCGGCCTCCGGCAGCTTCTTGGCGTCAGGCGCGCGCTCGAGCAGGACGAGGTAGTGCTTGTCGAACTCGAACTTCTTCGCGGCGGGCTGGGCTGGCGCGGCGCCGAGGGTGAGCAGGAGCAGGGCGGTCGTGAGCGTCATGGCGGAGGTCCTCGGGAAGCAGGTGCGCGGAACCCTAGAGGCAGCGGCTGACGCGGCGCCACTTTCCGGCCAATGCGTGAAGGGCGATTTCACCACCCGCGGCGGGTGGCGCGCGGGGCCGGCACCTCGCGCGGCTGCGGCTGCACACGGTGTTCGTGCGGGAGGGCGGCTACTGGGTGGCGGACCTCGGCCTCAACGTGGCCGGCGTGCTCGGGGGCGTCGGCGCCGGACGCTGAAGGTGGGGGCAGGCACGCTATGCCCGGACGGGCTCGGCGGGCTGGTCGCTGCGCCGGTGCCGTGCGTAGAGCGCATCGCGCCAGGCGACGATGTCCGGATAGCGCGCGCTGAGCTGCGGGTGGACGCCCGCCGCGCGCGTGGCGGGGCCTAGCGCGAGGTGCTCGCCGTCCACGGGTGACACGAACTGCAGCGTCACCGCCATCGCGAGGTCCGCGTAGGTGAGGCGGTCCGCGACGAGGTGGCGCTTGCCACCCGCGAGCGCATGCTGCAGCGCCTCCAGCTCGAGCACCAGCGTGGCCTCCGCCGCCGTGCTGTCCGGCATCCCGTACTTCCTTCGCAGGAAGGCCATGGCGAAGTCCACCGCGGGCACCGAGAGCTGGCGCACGAAACCAGGGAAGGCGGGCGGCTGCTGCTCCAGCTTCGCGGCGCGGTCGTTCGCGAGCCGGTCGAGGTAGCGCACCCGCGCCGCGCCGAGCGCGGCCTCGCTACGGGCATTCCAGGCGGAGATCTCCTCGGCGTGCTTGGCCGGAAAGAGCGTGGGCGCGCTGCCGTGCGCGTCCGCGTAGCGGGCGATGCGGAAGGAGTCGATGAGGGGCCCCTCGGGCGTGAGCAGCATGGGAGTGCTCACGCGGCCCTTCAGCCGCCGCGCCCGCAGCCGCAGCGAGAGCTCGCCGATGAGCGGGTAGTGCTCGCGGTACGCATACGCGAGGCGGTGGTGGTCCAGCGCCCAGCGGGCCTTCTCGGACCAGGGAGAGAAGGCCTCGCCAATCAGGGTCCACGTCATCGCGGCGCCTCCGTGCGCAGTTGCTGCGGCGCCTGGGGCGGGTGGGCACCCGCGAGCCAGCGCGCAGGCAGCATCCGGAGCACGGTGAGGTGCGGGGGCTTCATCATCAGACCTCCAACAGCGGAAGGGGAGCCGCGGCGCTCAGTGACTCGGCGGGCGTTTCTCACCCACGCCGCGGAAGCTACCCCAGGGAATCCGGGACTGCTCACGGCGAGCGCGAGGCTGGCCCCGGCGCGAGGGCCACCCCTGGCCGCGGGGTGTGGGTCCGCCTGCTGAAATGCACGTGGGGTTCGTGCGACGCGCGTGGGGCACCTGTTTTTGTTGTCCGCGGCTGAGGGGAAATGCGCGCGGGGTTCGTTTCCTGCCGGGAGTACCTACGTCACGCAGGAGTTCTCGAGCATGAAGTCTTTCAGAGCGAAGCCGCTTCTGGCGGTCCTGTCAGTGCTGGCCGCATCCCTGGTGGGATGCGGGGTTCCAGAGGATGAGTCCAGCGCCTCTGCCAGCGCCGAGTCCCAGGCACTGGCCGGTCCAAATGATGCCTGGATTGCCCGCCACGGGCTCACCAGCGCCCAATATCAGACGGAGTTCAGTACGTGGGTGGGGCAAGGTTATCGCCTCTCCTATGTCAGCGGTTACGAAGATGGGGGCAGTGCCCGTTACGCGGCCATCTGGGAACAGACGAGCGGTCCGGCCTGGCGGGCCTTCCACGGGCTGACCTCCGCGCAGTATCAGACCACCGTCGTCAATCAGAATGCGCAGGGTTACCGCCCGGCCATGGTCAACGGGTACAGCGTCGGCGGCGTGGCCTACTTCGCGGTCATCTTCCACGCGGACAACGGTGCCGCGTGGGTGGCCCGCCATGACCTGAGCGCGGCCCAGTACCAGACGGAGTTCAACACCTGGGCGGGGCAGGGCTACCGGCTCGTGCACGTGAGTGGCTACACGTCCGGTGGCGCGGAGCGCTACGCGGCCATCTGGGAGAAGACGAGCGGCCCGGCCTGGCGGGCCTACCACGGGATGACCGCGGCCCAGTACCAGTCCACGTTCAACACCAACGCGTCCCAGGGTTACCAGCTCGCGAAGGTCAGCAGCTACAACGTGGGTGGCACGGACCGGTACGCGGCCATCTTCCATGCTTCGTCGGGAATTCCGATGGCCGCGCGGCATGGGCTCACCGCGGCCGCGTATCAACAGGCCGTGACGGACCTCAAGAACCAGGGCTATCGCCCCGTCCTGGTGGCGGCGCACCACAATGGGAGCCAGCCCGAGTTCTCGCTGCTCTGGCAGAACCTGACGTTCAGCGCGGCCGACCTGCAGCACATTGACGACACCGTCGAGCAGGCCATGGCCAGCACGAACACCGTCGGCCTGTCGCTGGCCATCACCCGCAAGGGGCGCCTCGTGTTCGCCAAGGGGTATGGCCTGGCCGACCGGAGCAACAACACCCCGGTCAACACCTCCCACCGCTTCCGCGTCGCCAGCGTGTCCAAGCCGATGACCTCCATTGGCATCATGCGGCTGATTCAAAGCGGCCAGCTCCGGCTGACGGACCGTGTCTTCGGCAGGGGCGGACTGCTGGGTGAGACGTTCGGCGCGCAGAGCACCTACGCGGACAGCCGCGTGCTGAACATCACGGTCCAGCACCTGCTGGAGCACACCGCGGGCGGCTGGGACAACGACGGCGCCGACGGCACGGGCGACCCCATGTTCATGAACACGGGGATGAACCACGCGCAGCTCATCCAATGGGTGTTGCAGAACGTGCCGCTCGAGTTCGCGCCTGGGACGACGTACCAGTATTCGAACTTCGGCTACAGCGTCCTCGGCCGCATCATCGAGCGGGTCACTGGCATGACCTATGACGCCTATATGCGCGCCAACGTGTTCACGCCCAGCGGCGCCACCAGCTTCGCAGTGGGGGGCGATACGTTGAGCGCGCGTCTGCCGAACGAGCCCGTCTACTACCAGCTTGGCGCGGGGGCCTTCAACCCGTACGGCATGCCGGTGCGTCGCATGGATGCGCACGGCGGCTGGGTCGCCACGCCCATCGATTTGCTGCGCGTCGCCGTGCGCGCGGATGGGTTCTCCACCGTCCCGGACCTGCTGAGCGCGAGCACCATCACCACGATGACGACCCGCACGACGGCGCTGAGCACGGGGGGCAACTCCGTCAACTACGCCAAGGGCTGGTCGGTGAACAGCCTCCCCAACTGGTGGCACGGCGGCTATGTCCCGGGCACCCTGGCCCTGTTGGTGCGGACCGATGACCGCTATGGGCCCAGCCGCTCCGAGGAGTTCACCTGGTCGGTCATGACCAACTCCAACAACCGCTCCGGCTCGGGCACGCCTGACATCAACCTCGACGGCCTCATGTGGAACGTCGTGAACGGCGTCAGCACCTGGCCCGCGCACAACCTGTTTTGACAAGGGCCTCCACCGGACCTTCCGGGAGGGCGCGTAGGACCGGCGGGGCTCGCGAGGGGCCTCCGCCGGTCCGTGGCGCAGCGGGGCGGGCGGCTCGGTGGGCCGCGGCCTTCGGGCCGTGAGCCGGGTGGGGTGCGCTGCGTCACGT
The DNA here is from genome assembly GCF_013372605.1 of Myxococcus sp. AM009. Lineage (NCBI taxonomy): Bacteria > Pseudomonadati > Myxococcota > Myxococcia > Myxococcales > Myxococcaceae > Myxococcus > Myxococcus sp. AM009. The sequence continues at coordinate 57,108 of NZ_JABXEP010000026.1, read as the reverse complement.
CCCCGGCTGGACCCGCGCCGGCCCCGGCCCCGCGTCGGGCTCTGCGTCAGGCCGCTGCTCGAGTTCGTCCAGCACCTCGTTGAGCAGCTCCGCCGCGTTGTCCGTGTGGAGGTTGTGGCCTCCCCGGAGGTGGAGGCTCCGCGACAGAGGCATCGGGAGGTCCGGGGGCACGAGCACGGGCGTCTGGGCGAACTGACTGGTGGTGCCGTGGAGTCGCAGGGAGGGCACGGTGAGCGCTCCGAGGAGCGCCAGGTAGCGCTCGCGTGAGAAGCCCAGGTCGATGCCCAGTGGGTTTCGCAGCCGGACGTCCCAGGACCAGCAAAGGCCCTGCTCGCATGGCTCGGTGATGCGCCTCGCGAGCATCCTCGCGCGGGCGGGTGACAGCCCCCCATGGCTCAGCGTGAGCATCCTCGCGGCGGTCGTCAGGTCGGGGTAGGGCGTGTGTGCGGGGGGCTCCGTCAGGAAGCGCAGGTCGTTCTTCAAGAGGTCCAGGGCCCCTTGTTCGTCGCGCAGGTGCGGGATGACGGGCTCGACGAGGAGCAGGCGCTCGACCCGCTCGGGATGCGCGGACGCGAAGAGCGTGGCCACGGCTCCGCCCATCGAGTGTCCCACGAGTGTGAACGGACGCTTCACCGCCGCGGTCGCTTGCGTCAGGTCCAGCAGGAAGTCGAGGACCGTGAGCGCCACATTCGCGGGGAGGTGTCCGGACCGGCCGTGTCCCCTCAGGTCGGGTGCCATGACGCGATAGCCGCGCTCGACCAACCCCACCGCCAGCTCGTCCCAGCTCGCGGCCTGGTCGAGGAGGCCGTGGACGCAGACCACCAACGGCGCGTCCTCCGGTCCCCAGGTGCAGACGCAGAGCTTCGTCCCCGCGCTCGTCGTGTGGAACGACTCGCGGAGCGTGGAGAGGGGCGCCTCGGCGTCCGGCGCTGCTTCGTCTCCGGGTGGGGCTGGCGCGCGTGGACCGGTGTCTTCTCCCCCACCCAGCTTCAGGACCTCCACCAGCAGGTGCCTTCCAAGCAGCGCCAGGGTGGGGTGGTCGAACAACAGCGCAGGACTGAGCGTGCAGCCGAGGCTGGACTCGACCCGGTTCTTCAGCTCGACCGCCATCAGCGAGTCGAAGCCCAGCTCCAGCAGGGGCTGGGTGGCCTCGACCGCATCTGGCGCGGCGAGCCCCACGACGCTCGCGACCTGCCGGCGCAGGAAGTCGATGAGGACGGCTTCTCGCTGTGCCTCGGGTTCTTGCGTCAACCGCGCGAGCAGGGCTCCGGCCTGGGCGGGCTCGGCGCTGGGCCTTCCCTGGCCGAGCTGCGCGTAGACTCTCGCGACTCCCGGACTGGAGACTGTCTTCAGGAACTTCGACCAGTCCATGTCCGCGACGGCCACGTTCGTGGGCGCCGCGTGGAGCAGGTGCTCGAAGACCTCCACGTTGTCTCCGGCCGCCATGCGCCCGAGGCCCAGGGACTCGAAGCGCGCCCGGTTCGCGGCTCGCTTCGTCTCCGCCATGCCTCCGGCTGCCCAGGGGCCCCAGTGGATGCTCGTCGCGGGGAGCCCCTGGCTCCTGCGCAGCGCCGCCAGTCCGTCCATGAACGCGTTCGCCGTGGCGTAGTTGCCCTGACCCGGCGCCCCCATCACCGAGGCGATCGACGAGAACAGGACGAAGAAGTCCAGCTCCAGCGCGCGGGTCGCCAGGTGCAGGTTCCACGCTCCGTCGACCTTGGGCGCCAGCACCTGGGCGAAGCGCTCCCAGGTCTGCTTGACCAGCACGCCGTCATCCAGCAGGCCCGCGGCGTGCACGATGCCGCCCAGGGGCGCTGGCCCCTTCGTGAGTCGCTGGACGAGCGTCTGGACCTGTCCCGCGTCCGCGACGTCCGCTCGCTCCAGGAGGACCTCCACGCCGGCGCTTCGCAGGGCGGCGATGGCCTCCTGCGCGGCCTCGGTGGGCTCGGAGCGGCTGGACAGCACGAGGTGCCGTGCTCCATTGGCGACGAGGCTCTGGGCGATGTGCAGCCCCAGGGCTCCCAGTCCACCGGTAATCCAGTAGGTGCGGTCTGCCCGGACGGCTCCCGTCGCCTGCTCGCTCACGGGGAGCGTCAGCACCACCTTGCCGATGTTCTTCGCCTGCGCGAGGTGCCGGAAGCCGGCCTCGGCCTGCCGGATGGAGAACGTCTTGACGGGCAGCGGCGCGAGGCGGCCGTCCTCCAGTCCGCGCACCGTGTCCGTGAGCAGGTCCACCTGGAGCGCCGCGTTCCCGTCGACGTCTCCCAGGTCGAAGGAGAAGTACGCCACGTCGGGCCGGAAGGCCGCCATCTCCGCCTGGGACCAGATGCCAATCTTGCCAATCTCCACGAACCGGCCACCCTGGGCGAGCACCCCCGCGCTCTTGGGGATGTAGTCGCCCGTCAGGCTGTTGAGGACCACGTCTACCCCCCGGCCTTCGGTGAGGCGAAGGACCTCGTCGGCGAAGTCCAGGGTGCGTGAGTTCATCACGTGCGCGACGCCTTGGCGCTTCACGTGCTCCCACTTGGACGGGCTCGCGGTTCCGAAGATGGTGGCCCCCCGGTCCTTCGCGAGCTGGACCGCTGCCTGCCCGACGCCTCCGGCGCAGGCGTGGATCAACACCGTCTCTCCCGGCTTCAGCTTCGCGAGCTTCTCGAGGCTGTAGATGGCCGTCATGAAGGCTGCGGGGATGGAGGCCGCCTGCGCGAAAGAGAGGTTGCCCGGCTTCCGGTGCACCAACCGCTGGTCGATGGTGACGTGGCTCGACAGCGCGGACGGCGCCATCGTGAACACCTCTTCTCCCACGGCGAGGCTCGTCACGCCCGGCCCCACGCGGACGACCCGCCCCGCGCATTCGAAGCCGAGCGGCTGGTCGACGGCCCGGAGGATGCCCGCCTCCTTGCTGAACGCCTCCAGCATCCCGAGGCAGTAGAGGACGTCCTTGAAGTTGATCGCCGACGCGTGGACCTCGAGCTCCACCTCTCCGGCCGTGGGCTCGCGCCGCTCCAGCGGGACCAGCGTCAGGCGGTCCAGCGCTCCGTACGCGGACGTCCGGAGCCGGTAGCTTTCGCCGGGAAGCGCGAGCTGCCCCTTGGGCTGGGCTGAAGCCCGGGCCCACCGCGCCACCATCCGTTTGCTGGAGCGCACCGCGACCTGGAGCTCCACGTCTGGCTGGAGGACCTCGGCCGCGAGCGTCTCCAGGCCGCCGTCGTCCACATCCACGCAGGTACAGCCGAGGGACGGATGCTCCAGGGCGATGGTTCGTCCCAGCCCCCACAGCGCCGCCTGGTTCGCGCTCACCCGTTCGCCTTCCACGACGGGCTGCGCGCCTCGCGTGACGAGATAGAGCCGTGGCAGTCGCTGGCCCGGGACGTCCATCAGTGCCTGGACCAGGGCCAGCGCGCTTCCGACCGAGCGCGACAGCGACTCGTCCAGCGCCCAGAGGTGGAGGATGCCCGCGAGGGGCAGGGGGCTCTCGGCCGCGAGGTCCGCGAGCGCTCGCGACCAGGCGGCCTTGTCGAGCCAGTCGACATCCCCGTCGCTCAACAGCCCGCAGGTGTCTCCACGGGCTTCCAACATCGCCCGCAGGCGCGCCCCCGCTCCCTCTCGGTCTCCGAGGATGAGCCAGCGCCGTGCTGGCGCGTCGGTGGTCTCAGGAAGTGCCTGGGGCACCCAGGTCATCGAGTAGAGCTTGTCCTTCCAGGTGGCCGTCGCGAACGCCAGCGCGCGGCGGTCGACTCGCAGCGCCTGGAGTCCCTCCACCTCGCACACCACCTGGCCCTGCTCGTCGAGAAGCCGGAGGTCCGCGATGACGCGAGGGTCCCCTGGCGAAGGCGCGTGGCGGAGGAGGGCCTGGGCCCACACCTCCTCGGCGCCCGGCCGTGACAGGTGCAGGGCTTCGATGCCGACGGGCAGGCACACCACGTCCGCGACCTCAGGAACGAGCGCTCCGACCGCCTGGAAGCAACCATCCAGCAGGGCGGGGTGCAGTCCGTAGGCGCTCGCCTCGTCGCGCGTCACCCCAGCCGGCCGGATCCGCGCGAGGAGCTCCGGGGGCCGCGTGCCATCGCCCGTCAGCCGCCGCAGCTCCGTCACCGCGCGGAATGCTCCGCTGTAGCCCAGGCCCAGCGTGGCATAGCGCGTGTAGAACGCCTCGGTGTCGAGCACCTCTCCCGTTGCCTCGAGGCGCTCGCGGGCGTCGGCTCCGTCGAAGGCGCCCCCACCGTGTCCACCCTGTGGCGACACCTGGACCTCTCCCGTGACATGGAGGCGCCAGTCGGATGCGTCTTGCGAGGCCGCGCTGAGGATCCGGAAGCGGTAGCGGTCGTCGCCGACGCTGGAGAGGTGCGTCTGCACCACGGTGTCGGTGCCTGGTGCCAGGACGAGCGCCGCCTGGACCGCGACGTTGCGGAGCGACAGCGCCGCCTGGGGGAACAGCCGCCGGAGGCTGGCCAGGGCCATCTCCACGTAGCCCGCGGCGGGCACCACGACCTTGTCGTAGACGCGGTGGTGCCGCAGGTAGGCCGGGCCGCCGGGAGACAGCGCGCTCTCGAACAGGTGGTCACCCGGGGGCAGGGCGGCGCTTCGCAACCGCCGCCCCAGGAGCGGGTGGGACTCGCCCGACGCCGCCATCGCCACCGAGCTGCCTTCCTCGCGCTGGAGCCAGTAGCGCTGCCGCTGGAACGGATAGGTCGGCAGCGCCAGCCGGGGCGGGACGGGCTGTCCACACCGGCCCGCCTTGCCCAGGTCCACGGGAAGCCCGTGCGCGAACAGCGTCGCGACGGCCTCCAGCAGCTGGGGCCAGGCGGGCGCGTTGGCTCGCAGGCTCGCCGCCGTGACGAACCGGTCCGGTTCGACGCAGGCGGAGGCCAGGCTCACGAGCGTGGCGCTCGGTCCAACCTCCAGCAGGCCCACGACCTTGTTCGCTTCCAGCGCCCTCACTCCCGCCATGAAGTCGACCGGCGCGAGCACGTGGTCCACCCAGTAGCCGGGCGTGGCCAGCTCCTCTCCGCCCACCTGGCCTGTCACGTTCGAGATGAGCGGGATGCTCGGGCGACGGAACGTCACCGTCCCGGCGACCGCGCGCAGGTCCTCCACGATGGGCCGCATCAGCTCCGAGTGAAAGGCGTGCGAGACCTCCAGCAACCCACGGTTGCGCACGCCCTGCTGCCCCAGCCGCTCGCAGGCCGCGAGGACGGCGTCCCGCTCGCCCGAGATGACCGTCTGCTGAGGCGCGTTGAACGCGGCGATGGACAGGCGCGCCCCCTGCTCCGCGACCACGGGCGCCACCGTGTCCCGCCCGGCCAGGACCACGGCCATGGCGCCGCCTTCCGGCAGTGACTGCATCAGCCGCCCTCGCGCGGCGATCAGCTTCAGTCCGTCCTCCAGGCTGAACAGGCCCGCCACGCACGCCGCGGCCAGCTCACCCACGCTGTGGCCCATGACGAACGACGGACGGGCGCCCCACGACTGCCAGAGGCGCGCGAGGGCCACCTCCAGCGCGAACAGCGCGGGCTGGGTGTACTTCGTCTGGTTCAGCAGCCCGCGGTGCTCGCCCCACAGCACCTCCCGGAGCGGCGTCTCCAGGTGCTCGGAGAGGAGCGCCTCGCAACGCTCCAGCGTCTCCCGGAACACCGGGTGCAGCGCGTACAGCGCCTCCCCCATGCCGGCGTACTGCGAGCCCTGCCCCGTGAAGAGGAACGCGAGCCGGCCCGCCATCGCGGGCGCGCTGCCCGTCCGCACGTTCCTGCCCGAGGCGGCGCGCGTCTTCGCGAACGCCGCGAGCGCGTCACGCAGGGGCTCCGCCCCGTCCGCCACCACCGCGAGCCGCTGCGTGAACCGCGCGCGCCCGGTGTTCGCCGTCCAGGTCAGCGCGTCGAGCGACGCCTCGGGGTTCCGTTCCAACCAGCTCGCGTAGCGCTCCGCCATCGCGGCCAGCGCATCCGGTGTCCTCGCCGACAGACACAGCACGTGCGTGGGCTGCGTGGCCGGCGGCGCGGGGGCCGCCCGGGGGGCCTCCTCCACGACGACATGCGCGTTCGTCCCGCTGAAGCCAAACGCGCTGACCCCGGCGATGCGCGCCCGCTGGCCCCGGGGCCATGCGACGGGCTGCCTCAGCACCTCCACCGGCAGGTCCTTCCACGGGATGCGGCTGCTCAAGGCCCCCAGGGTGGGGTAGCCCGGAAGCGTCTCCGCCTGGAGCGCGAGGATGACCTTGCAGAGGCCTGCCATGCCCGCCGCCAGCTCGGTGTGACCGACGATGCTCTTCGCCGACCCCAGGAGCAGCGGCCGTTCCCTGGAGCGATTCGCGCCGAACACCCGCGCCAGCGCCCCCACCTCGATGGGGTCTCCCAGCGCCGTGCCGGTGCCGTGGGCTTCGACATAGTCCACGTCCTCCGGCTTCACGCCCACGCGCGCCAACGCCTTGCGCACCAGCGCCTCCTGCATCGGCCCGTTGGGGACAGTCAGCCCGGAGCTCGCGCCGTCCTGGTTGATGGCGCTGCCTCGGATGACGGCCAGGATGTTGTCTCCGTCCGCCTTCGCCGCCGACACCGTCTTGAGCACGAGGGCCGCGACGCCCTCCGAGCGCACATAGCCATCCGCCAGCTCGTCGAACGTCTTGCAGCGACCGTCTGGGGCCATCATCCGCGCCTTGGAGAAGGCCGCGGTGATTTCCGGCGCGAGGACCAGGTTGACGCTGGCCGCGAGCGCCACGCGGCAGTCCCCCCGGCGCAGGCTCTCGCCCGCGGAGTGCACCGCCACCAGGGCCGACGAGCACGCCGTCTCCAGCGACACGCAGGGCCCGGTGAAGCCGAACGTGTACGCGAGCCGCCCCGCGGCGACGCTCGTGGCGTTGCCCGTCCCCAGGTAGGCGTTCACGTTCTCGACGCGCTGGAGGGCCATGCGGAAGTAGTCGGACGTGCACACGCCGACGAAGACGCCGCTGGGCGAGCCGTACAGCGCGTCCGGTGACAGCCCCGCGTTCTCCAGCGCCTCCCACGCCGTCTCCAGCAGCAGGCGCTGCTGCGGGTCCATCAGCGCCGCCTCTCGCGGCGAGATGCCGAAGAACGGCGCGTCGAACGCGTCCACGTGGGGCAGGAACCCTCCGTGACGCGTGGACATCTTCCCCGGCGCGTCCGGATCCGCGTCGTAGAGCGCGTCGATGTCCCACCGCTCGCGAGGGACCTCCGTGATGCTCGGCTCGCCGCGGTGGAGCAGCGCCCAGTACGCGTCCGCGCTCTCCGCGCCAGGGAAGCGGCAGCTCATCCCCACCACGGCGATGGGCTCGTCCTGCGTCTTGCGCAGGGTCGCGACTTCGTGCTCCAGCCGCTCGATGATGCGGAGGACCTTCTCTGAGTCCAGGACGCTCTGCGACATGGGGTGTTGGCTCCCGCTGGCCCGCAGGCCGGTCAGTTGACGCGCTTCTCGCGGCCGGCCCAGTACGGCTCGCGCAGCACGCGCTTCAGGACCTTGCCGCTCGGATTCCTGGGCAGGGCGTCGACGAACTCCACCGTCCTGATCATCTTGAAGCTCGCCAGGTGCTTGCGCGCGAACGCCAGCACGTCCGCCTTCGTCACGGCCGAGCCCGGCTTGCGCACCGCGATGGCGATGGGCAGCTCTCCCCAGCGGTCATCGGGCACGCCAATCACCGCCACGTCCGCGAGCTCCTCGTGCTGCACGAGGATGCGCTCCAGCTCCGCCGGGTAGATGTTCTCTCCCGCGGAGATGATCAGGTCCTTGATGCGGTCGGTGACGTAGACGAAGCCGTCCTCATCCACGAAGCCCGCGTCACCTGTGTGGACCCACCCATCCACCAGCGTCCTGCGCGTCTCCTCCGGGAGCTTCCAGTACTCCAGCATGTGCCCCGCGGTCTTGAAGGCAATCTCCCCCGTCTGGCCTGGAGGCAGCTCGCGGCCGTCCGGGGCCAGGATGCGCACCGAGACGCCCCGCAGCGGGCGGCCCGCCGCCTTCAGCCGTGGGTTGGCCGGGTCCTCGTGCTCGGCGGCGGGCATGAACACCGCCATGTTCGTGGTCTCCGACAGGCCGTAGTTCTGCGTGAAGCGGCACTTGAACAGGGCGCGCGCCCGCTCCAGCAGGGGCCGGGGCATCGGCGAGCCTCCGTAGACGAGCTGGTCCACCGAGGACAGGTCCGCCGTCCGGCTCGCTGGCTCCGACAGCATGAAGCGCACCATCGCCGGCACGAAGGCGACCTTGGTGATGGCGTGCTTTTCGATGAGCTCCAGCGCGGACGCGCCGGTGAACGCCTTCATGATGACGTTCGTCGCGCCGTTGACCAGGCCGTGGACTCCGAACCACAGGCCGCCCACGTGGAACGTCGGCAGCGCCAGCAGCGTGATGTCCCCTGTCTTCCAGTCGATGAGCTCGTCCCCGGCGCGCACCACTTCGCGGATGACGTCCAGGAAGCAGCCGTGCGACAGCACCACCCCCTTGGGCCTCCCGCTGGTGCCGCTCGTGTAGACCTGCACCACCGCTTCGTGGCTCTGGAGCGGCAGGGCTCCTCGCCGGGCCGGGTGTGCGTCGCGCCACGCCGGGTAGAGGGCGTGCCGCTCGGAGGACCCGTCGAGCACGATGAGCCGCTTCAGCCTGGGGCATGACGGCAGGACGTCCTCCACCAGGGGCACCATCTGCTGGGTGATGAAGAGGAGCTCGGCGTCCGAGTCCTGGACGATGTAGGCCAGCTCGCTCGCCTCCAGCTTCCAGTTGATGCTGAGCAGCACCATGCCCGCCTTCGCGCAGCCAAACAGCAGCTCGTAGGACGCCTCGCTGTCGGTGCCCAGCAGCGCGACCCGGGCCTGACGCGGAAGTCCCTCCGCGACCAGGGCGTTGGCGACGCGGTCACTGCGGTCGGCCAGCGTGGCGTAGCTCACCCTGCGCTCATCGGCGATGAGCGCGGTGTGCCCGGGTGTGGCGCGGGCGTGGAGGTCCGGGATGTCGGCCAGCGTCTCGATGGCGGCGTAATGCTCCAGCATGGGAGTTCTCTCTCGGGTGAGGCCCGCGTGGAATGCGGAGGAACGGCTCAGAGGTCGTACTTCGTCAGCTTCCGGCGGAGCCGCTCCTCGGGTGACTCCTGGAGCTCGGACGCGCCCTCCGGCGTGGCTTCACCAAACGCCACGTCCACGACATGCCCGGCCAGGCTCTCCGGGCTGGGGTAGTCGAACAGCAGCGTCGTGCGCAGCGCGCAGCCCAGCTCCTCCTCGAGGACCTCCTTGAACTCCAGCGCCCGCTTCGAGTCGACGCCCAGCGTCTCGAACCGGGACCGCGGGTGCAGCTCGTTCGGGTCGCAGCCCAGCTCGTCGCAGAGGACCTGGAGGATGGCCTCCACCAGCAGCCCCTGTCGCGCGGACGGTGGCGTCAGGGTGAGCCGGTCGCGAAGCCCCACGAGCGCGTTCATGCGGCCCCCAGTGCCGCCGGGCCGCTCGTCCGGCGCGCGGTGTCGGCCCGCCTCGCGTAGTTCTCCACGATCTTCGAGTACAGGTTGAGCAGCCCGTACACGGCATCCTCGGCGAACAGGCGGGTGTCGTAGTCCAGCTCCAGGGTGATGTCCGTCGGGAGCACGAAGACGTTGCAGCTCAGGTCGAACTCAATCCAGTCATTCACCGCGGAGACCAGCTCCGGCGGCTGACCGCCGAAGCTCGGGAGCTGACTCACCGGCTCCACGTTGAACGTCACTTCGACCGGGCTCCCCTGGGCCTCCGGCATCACGGCGCGGTACTGCTCACACAGCTCCGCGTAGGGGAAGCCGGCGTGCTTGAACAGCTCCTTCATCTGGCTCCGGGTCCGCGCGAGGCTCGCGTCGAAGGTCGCGTCCGCGCCGTGCGCGGGCAGCAGCGGCAGCAGGTTCACGCACGTTCCGACTGTCTGCTTGAGCTCCCGCGTCGTCCGGTTCGCGAACGGGATGCCCACCACCGGCAGTCGCGTCCGGTAGGCCCGGTTCAGGAACACCTGGAAGCCCGCGAGCAGCGCGGTGAACGGCGTCACCCCGTCCTCCTTCGCCTGCGCCTTGAACAGGGCCGTCAGCGGCTCGCCCAGGCTCAGCCGCGCACGGCCTCCCGGGCGGCCTCCGACGGTGCCCTGGTGCCGGAGCTCGCCGTAGGTGTGGCTCCGCTGGTAGCTCGCGATGGCGTCGATGGCTTCCTTCCAGAATCGCTGGTCGGCCGCGTACTGCCCACCCTGGCGGTAGCGCGCCTCGTGCTCGCGCCAGCGCGAGTAGGGCACGTTCGCTCCCATGGCCGTGTCGCCGTTGTAGAGGGCCGCGATGCGCTCGAACAGCGACACCAGCGCCCAGCCGTCGCAGACCAGGTGGTGCACGCACAGGCTGAACAGCGTCACCCCATCCTCGAACCGGGTGAGGTGGGCGCGGACGTTCACCCCGGACTCGGGGGCCAGCGGCGTCTGCTGCTGGGCCGCCATCAGGCGCTCGATGACGCCCGGCTCCGTCGAGCGCCGCGAGACGTCGGCTTGCTCGATGGGGACCTGGCGCTCCGCCACGGGACGCGGCTTCTGCGTCCCTTGCTCCACGTCGAGGCAATACCAGAGGGCGTCCTGGCCGCGGAGGACGGTCTGGACGGCCCGCGACAGCCGCTCCAGGTCCACCGCCGCGTCGAAGCGCAGCCCGTAGCAGAGGTTGCAGGTGACGGACCCCTCGGGCCCGCTCCGCACGAGCTGGAGGAAGCGCTGCTGGGCGTCCGACACCGGCTGCTCCGCGGGCGGGAGCGCCCTGCCACCGTCACGGAGTGGCAGGAGCTTCAGCGCGACGAGCTCCCGGGCGATCTCCCGCACGGACTCGACGAAGCGGGCGAGCTCCGCGTCGGTGTGGGCGGTGGACAGGAAGCAGTTGCGCCCCTCCCAGATGAAGTACCCCGCGTCCAGGAGCCTGTAATAGAAGAGGTCCAGGTTGCCCTTCGACGCGAAGCGGAACAGCGACGAGAAGGACTCCACCGCCACGTCCGCGCCCTCCTCGTCGAACGCGGCGTTGAGCTGGGTGGCCAGCCGCTCGGTGCGCTCGTTCAACGCGCGGTAGAGCTGGTCGTCCGCCTCCTGGAGGTGCTCCAGCACGGCCAGCGACGCCGCCATGGTCAGCGGGTGCTTGGAGAAGGTTCCGGCGAAGAAGATGGTCGGCGTGCTGGGGAAGCTCGCGTCGCCGTATCGCCAGAAGCCTCCGTCGAGCCCGTCCATGAACGCGGCGCTGCCCGCGACGACACCAATGGGCATCCCGCCGCCCACGACCTTGCCGTAGGCGCAGAGGTCGGCCTGGACGCCGAAGTACTGCTGCGCGCCGCCCTTGGCGCAGCGGAAGCCGGAGATGACCTCGTCGAAGACGAGCGCGATGTCCTTCTCCTGGGTAAGCTCGCGCAGCTGCTTCAGGAACGCCGCGGGCTGCATGCCCGGAGCCCGGCTCTGCACCGGCTCCACCATCACCGCGCCAAGCTCCTTCGCGTGCTTCGCGATGTAGTCGAGCGCGCTCTGCTCGCAGTAGTCCAGGACCACCGTGTCCCGGACCAGCGAGGCCGTCGTCCCCAGGCTCGCGGGGCGGCTCTCGTCGCTGGAGGCGTTGCCCCGGGCGAGGAACGCGTCGAACGTGCCGTGGTAGGAGTTGCGGAAGATGACGACCTTGTCCCGCCCCGTCTTGGCGCGGGCGAGGCGCAGCGCCGTCATCGTCGCCTCCGTGCCGGAGTTGCAGAACGTCACGCGGGCATGGCCCGTCAGCTCGCAGATGAGCGCCGCCACACGCCCCGCCAGCGGAGACTGCGGCCCAATGGGCATCCCGCGCCCGAGCTGCGCCTGGACGGCGGTGGTGATGAAGTCCGGCGAGTGGCCGAAGAAGTGCGCGCCGAAGCCCATCGTGAAGTCGAGGTACGTGTTGCCGTCGACGTCCGTGACGTGAGCGCCTCGCGCCTGCTCCGCGACGATGGGAAACACCATCTCCTTCAGGAGCGGACGGAAGCCCGCGGAGACGCGGTTGTCGGCCAGGGGCTGGCGGTAGTGCTGCGCCAGCCGCTTGGACTCCGGCGCCTTCTTCGCCACGCGGTCCGTGAGGCGCTGGATGTAGCCGGCCTTCTCCGCGTCCTCCTCGCGCTCGTCCTTGCCCAGCTTCACGGAGAACGCGCTGAAGCGGTCGGCCTCGGGCTTGCCCGTGGGGGGCGCTGACGCGGCGAGGGCTGGCGCGGAGGCGGGGCGCTCCTCCGAGCGCGGGGACCGCTGGGGCGCGGAAGCCTTCGCCGCCGTCACGGGCTTGCGGCTCAGCAGGGCCAGCTGCCGGTCCATCAAGTCGAGCTGGTGCCGGACGATGTCCTCTAGGTCCTGGCTCTTGCCGCCGCGGGGCCGGGGCGCCAGGTCCACCTCCGGGACTTCGGGGAGGCCCAGGGGCTCGGGCGCCTGGGCCTGGACGGTGGGGGCGGCCTCCTCGTGCGCGCGGTGCTCGTGGATGAAGCGGGCGAGCCGGTCCACGGTGTTGACCTTCTCGTAGATCTCCAGGACCGTGAGCGAGACCTGGAAGCGCGCGTTGAGCTCCTGGATGACCTCCAGGAGGATCAACGAGTCCGCGCCCATGTCGGCGAAGGGCAGGTGGGGATCGACGTTCTCCGGCGCCTGCTTGAGGCAGTACGCGACCTCGCGCAGCACCAGGGCCTGGATGCGGGACACCGCGTCGTTGCTGGACGTCTCGTTGCTCATGTCAGTTCCCATCGGGACTCAAGGAAGGTTACGGGTCGCCCAGCAGCGCGAGCTGCTGGCGCATCACGTGGAGCTGCCGGTCGATGACGGCCTGGAGCGACGGCTCCGCCTCGCCGGGCGCCAGCGGCTCGCTCCGCTCCGGGACGGCCGCGCCCGCCTCCGCGCTGCTCGCCGTCCAGTACCGCTTGTTCTCCATGCGCCGGGCCGGAAGCGACACCCGTCGAGGCGGCGCGGAGTGACACAGCGGCGCGAAGTCCAGGTCCAGCCCCAGCTCATGCAGCGCCCCGACCGCGGCGAGCAGGCACTCCTCGCTGTCCCGGCCGCGGACCCCGCTGCTCACGGCGCTCACCCGCGCGCCGTGGTCCGCCGCGACAAGTGAGGACAGCACCCGGTCCGGGCCCACCTCCAGGAACACGCGCGCGCCCAGGCCGACCAGCGTCTCGGCCCCCGCGGCGAACAGCACGGGCCTGGCGATGTGCCGTCCCCAGTAGTCGCCGCCCAGAGAGCCCGGAGCCACCACCGCGCCATCGAGGTTCCCCACCACGGGGAACGTCCCGGCGTGGAGCGGGAGGCTCCGCGAACGCTCCGCCAGCCGGGCCGCGGCCTCGTCGAAGACGGGGGAGTGGAAGGCATGGCGTGTCCGCAGCTTGCGGAACCGCACGCGCGCCCGCTCCAGGCGCTGCTCCAGGCGCGCCACGGCCGGCCGCTCCCCGCTGACCACGACGCGCTGCCTGCCATTGATGGCGGCGAGGTGGAGCGGCTCCCCCAACTCCCGCAGCAGCGCCTCCAGCGACCTGGGGTCGAGCGACACCGCCACCATCGCGCCGTCGTGTGGCACCGACTGCATCAGCCGCCCGCGCTCGTGGACCAGCGCCACGCCATCCGCGAGGGACAGCGAGCCCGCGACGGTGTGCGCCACCAGCTCTCCAAGGCTATGTCCGATGGCGAAGTCCGGAGTCAGGCCCAGCGCCATCCACGTGCTCGCGAGCGCGTACTCGAACGCGAACAGGGAGAGCTGCGCCGCGTGGGTGTCGGACGTCAGGCGCTCATCGCCCCCGGCGGACGGCTCGTACACGAGGTGCGCCAGCGACACGCCCGCCTGCTCGCGAGCCAGCGCGTCGCAGCGGTCGAACGCGTCCCGGAACGGCGCGAAGGACGCGTACAGCGATTGGCCCATGCCAAGGAACTGCGAGCCCTGGCCGGTGAACATGAAGGCCACCTTCGGCCTCCCGCCTGGCTGGACGGGCAACGGCTCGGCGCGGGGCCGGACCTCGCGGAGGGCGCGGAGGGCCTCCTCGCGCGTCCTCACGACGACGGCGCGGCGGTGCGCCAGGTGCTCCCGGGCGACCATCAGCGTGTCGGAGACCGCCTCGAGCGGCCCCGCCGACGTGGCCAGGTGGGCCGCGAGCGCGAGCGCGTCCTCCTTCAGCCCTTGCGCGAAGTGGCTCGACAGCGGCAGCAGCACGGGGCGTCCGGACTCGGACGCTTCACGCTCCCGGGCGGCGTGGCGCTCCAGCACGACATGGGCGTTGGACCCGCCGAAGCCGAACGAGCTGATGCCGACGTGTCGCCGGCCCTCTGGGAGGGGCTGCGCCTGCCCGGCGATTTTCAGCGCGCAGTCCTCCGCGTGGAAGAAGGGCGCGTGCGGCGGCGCCACCGGATGGGGCGGCACCACGCCGTGCTCCAGGATGAGCATGCCCTTCAAGAGCCCGCAGAGGCCCGCGGCGGCCTCCGCGTGGCCGATGCTGGCCTTCGCGGAGCCCACGAAGCACGGCTCGCCCGGCGTTGCGCCGAAGACCTCCTGGAGCGCGTTCAGCTCGATGGCGTCCCCCAGCGACGTCCCCGTGCCGTGGGCCTCCACGTACGCGATGTCCGACGGAGACAGGCCCGCGCGCTCCAGCGCGGCGCGAATCACCCGGATTTGACTGGCGCCGTTGGGCGCCGCGATGCCGTTGCTGCGCCCGTCCTGGTTGATGGCCGTGGAGGCGATGAAGCACCGCACGGGCTGGTGCTCCAGCTCCGCCTCCGTCACCCGCCGCAGGACGGCCACCGCGACGCCCTCGGCGCGGCCGTAGCCATCCGCGTCGGCGCTGAACGTCTTGCAGCGCCCGCTGGGGGACAGCATCTTCGCCTGGGAGAACGCGAGCGGAAGGTCGGCCGAAAGGATGACGTTGACGCCGCCGACGATGGCCATGTCAATCTCCCCGCCGCGCAGCGACTGCATCGCGAAGTGCAGCGCGGTGAGTGACGACGAGCACGCCGTGTCGATGGCCAGGCTCGGGCCCTTCAAGTTGAGGAAGTAGGAGATGCGCCCGGCCAGCAGGTTGTGCGAGTTGCCGATGCCGAAGTAGCCGTCCACGTGCTGCTTCTGGCCGGAGTCCAGGCTCATGTAGTCCGAGCTGCCCACGCCGATGAACACGCCGACGTTCGCGCGCCGCAGCTCCGCCCGCGTGACTCCGCCGTCCTCCAGCGCGTCGTGTGTCACCTCCAGCAGCAGCCGCTGCTGGGGGTCCAGCTTGACGGCCTCTCGTGGGGACACGCCGAAGTAGTCGGCGTCGAAGCGGAACACGTCGTCCAGGTAGCCGGCGCGCAACGTGAGGATGCGCTTGCCCAGCAGTGGGTCCTTCGCGGCCTTCCACAGGTCCCCGCGCGACGCGTCCGGCTCCGCCGCCGCCACGCGCCCCTCCACCAGGAGCCGCCAGTAGTCGTCCAGGCTGGCGGCGCCTGGAAACCGTCCCGCCGCCCCAACGACGGCGACCTTGCTGTCCTCGGCCGATGCCATGCGCTGTCCCATCCTTTTCGTCCCTGGAAGGCCCCTGGGGGCGCCCGCGCCGAAGCCGCTGGCGCGGGTGCCTGAGTCACGTCACGCCGCGCGCTTCACCTCGCGGTCCTTCGCCGCCAGCATGTCGACGAAGCGCGCCCACTCCTCCACCGTGTCGTTCAGGAACGACTCCACTTCCGCGTAGCGGTCCGGCGTCAGCGCCTGGCGGACGATGAACCAGCTGTCCTCGGAGTGGTCGGTGTCGACGATGGCGCCGGACTCATCCTCGACGTGGATGCTGTGGTAGCCATCCGAGATGTCCGTCGGGCAGACGGCGAGGGTGTTGTCCGCCCACGGGCCGTAGTAGGGGATGAACGCCGTCTCGATGCCGGCGAGCACCACCGCCAGCCGCAGGTGGTCGCTGAAGCTGTCGAGCAGCCGCTTGCGCACCGCGGCCGACTCCGGCGACGCCACGTAGGAGGACCAGCTCTCCTCGGGGTGGCCCACGGCCGTCAGCGTGTCCACGAGCTGCCAGTAGTGGGAGAAGCCCGGGTGGCCGCAGAAGCCCGCCTTGCCCAGCGGCGTCGGCTTGTAGCCCAGCTCCTCCAGCACGTTGAGCTGGAGGAGGAAGCGCGCCGCCATCTTCGCCTTCGCCCCCAGCCGGCGCTCGAGCGCGCCGGTGGTCTCCATCAGGCGGATGAGCCCGTCACCGAAGTGCTCCGCGAAGGCGTAGCGCACCTCTGAGTGCACCATGCCCATGGACTGGAGCGTGAACTCCTTCCGGGCGAACGACGCGATGACCGGATGGTTGAACAGGCGCGAATCCTTGATGCCGCGCTCGAGCTTCCGGGTGAAGTCCTCGTTCTGCTGCCAGAGGTCCGCGTCTACGGACTCACGCACGATGCGGCGGGAAATCTCCCGCGGATTCTCGATGGGGAACTTCATCTCGGGCTCCTTGGCTGAATGGGCTGTCTGTGTTTCGGGATGGAACTTCAGGCCGCCGGCGTCATGCTGCGTCGCTTCAGGTCCTCGCCCCAGCCGTCCCCCTGCAGCTCCGCGGGAATCCTGGGGGCCAGCGTCGCGTGGTATTCGGGGAGCTGGGACCAGTGCAGCGCCTGCTTGAAGTGGTGCGCGGCGTGGTAGCCCGCGTTCCACGTGAACCAGTTGTAGAAGCGCCCCGTGTGCGTCCTCGAAGCGGTGTAGTCGTCGCCGTAGGGCAGCCCGCTGTGGTGCGCGTACGCGGACCACTTCAGCGCGTAGAGCATCAGCAGCATGGGCGCCACGAACACGATGAGCGCCGGGACGGGCCGGTAGGCGATGAGCCCCCCCAGGAGGGCCACCCCCAACCCCAGCCAGGTGAGGAACTGCGCCCGGAGGCGCGGGTTCTTCTGGCCCAGCATGAAGCAGGACGGGTAATGCCAGGCCACGCAGCGGAGGGCGAACTCGTGGCGCCCCATCGTCGTGCCGTCGCGTCGGCGCCAGTTGAGCGTGTCCAGCTCGGGTTTGTCATAGCTGGCGTGGTGCCCGACGATGTGGTTGAGCGTGCCGCTGAACGGCGAGGAGCCCGTCTCCAGGAAGATGAGGACTTCGAGGATGCGATTGAGCGGCTGGTTCGTGAACGTCCGCACATGCATGTGATTGTGGTTGTAGGCCACCACCGAGAGACAGAACGGCACCAGCGCGAACGCGCCCGCCGCCAGCCAGGCGATGCTGTCGACAAACAGGTAGAGCGAGAGCTGCGCGGCGAACGTCAAGACAATGAGGACCACCGCCCAGCCGTCGGCCGGGAAGGGGAGCAGCTTATTCCGCATGGGATGCCTCGTGAGCAGGTTCACTGAAGGCGGACCCGGAGGTCCGCCCAGGAAACAGCGGCCGGACTACCCGGCCACCTTCGCGCCGCTCCTCTTGTTCAACCTTCCCAGAAGGAAGCCGGCGAGCTCCCGGATGTTCGGGTAGCTGAAGAGGACGGAGGGGTCGACGGTCAGCGCGTACTCGTCCGACAGCGCGGCTCCCAGGTCGATGGCGTCGATGGAGCCCAGGCCCAGCATGGCGAACTCCACGTCACCCTGGAGCGACGCCACGGGCCTGGCGCACCGGCCGGAGATCCACTGGCGGATGAAGGCCTCCACCTCCGCGCGCCCCACCGGGGTTGGCGCCGCCACCACGTGCATGGCGGGTGGGGCCGCCACCACGGGCGCGGAGGGCGCCGCCGCCGGCGCTGGCGGAGGGGCGGTGGGCGCGGCGGACGTGGGGGTGAAGAGCGCGTCGAGCGACACGTCGGGCATCGCGGTGCCGTTGCCCCGGCGCCCGAAGTCGCGGTCCAGCGCCTCACCGAAGGCACGCAGCGCTTCGGCGCCCGGCAGCTCCGGGAACGCTCGCGTCGCCTGGGTGACCCGGGCCAGGGCTGCCTGGAGCCGCTCGTGCAGCCAGCGGCGCGTCGCCGCGTCAACGCCGCTTCCAGCCGCGGCGGCGTAGAGGACCAGGTCATCGACGTACTCGCCGAACCGCAGGCCCTGCCAGTCCTCCAGGGACGTGTCGCGCTCGCCCGGCCGGGCGGGCTGGAGCGCGGCGAGGACGGCGTCGTAGTGCGTCCGCACCGTGTCCTCGTCCAGGGACTCGCGCAGGAAGGCGCGCAGCACCGGCCGACCTCGCAGCGCCGAGGTGCCGACGAAGTGGTGCAGCGTCTCCGTGGGCCCCTCGAAGATGCGGAAGATGCGGGCGTCGCGGAACAGCTGCGGGATGAAGTTGGACTCGAGGTAGCCCCGTCCGCCCGCCAGTTGCATGGTGCGGTCCACGGTGGTCCACAGCACCTCCGTGGACACCGACTTGCACACCGCCAGCACCTCTGGCGCCACGTCCTGGCCCGCTTCGACTTTGCCCACGACGCGGTCGATGAGCGCTTCAATGGCGGCGATCTGGTGCATCGCCTCGCCCAGCACCGCGCGGGTGTAGGGGTTCTGGAGCAGGGGGCCCGTGGAGACGCGGCGGCCCTGGGCGTACTGGAGCATCAGCTGCACGCACAGCCGGGTGGCCCCCAGGCACACGGAGGCGATGGCGAGCCGCCCGTAGCACAGCGTGTCCTGCGCCACGGCCATGCCGTCGCCGGGCTCGCCGAGCAGCTGCCATGGCTCCACCGGCACGTCCTCCAGGTGGACGGTGTTCTGGATCATCCCCCTCAGGCCCATGGTGAGCGCCTCGGGGCCCTGGCGCACGCCTGGGCTGCCCTGCGGAATGGCGAACGCGGAGAAGCCCGCCGGTTGCCCGTTCGCGTCCACGTGCCGCGCGAAGACGTTCAGCAGCCCGGCCCACGCCGCGGAGCCGCTCCAGATTTTCATTCCGCTCAGCCGGTAGCCGTCACCGGAGGCCCGGGCCGTCGTCTCCAGGGCCTGGGGGTTGGACCCCGCGCCGGGCTCCGTCAGCGAGAAGGCCGCCAGCTCCCGGCCGCGCGCCAGCGCCGGCAGGTACCGGGCCTTGAGCTGCTCGCCGCCGAAGCGCAGCACCGGGCGCACGCCCAGCACGTTGTTGAGGCCCACGAACAGCGCCAGCGTCATGTCCTTGCTGCCGAGCAGCTCCATCACCCGCAGGAACTCGCGCGTGGTGAAGCCCAGGCCGCCGTGCGCCTCCGGGACGAGCATCCCCAGGAGGCCCTGATTGCCGAAGTCGAGGACGACGTAGGGCGGCAGCGTGCGCCGCTCGTCCATGACGAACGAGTTGAGCCGCGTGGCGCAGTAGTCTCGCACCCAGGCGAGCTTCTCCTCCACCACGGGCCGGAGCGCCTTGGCGTCCCCGGGGACGGCGCGGAGGGGGGCGGCCTGCTGGGGAGGCTCCGGCCGCCAGTCGTGGAGGACCTCCAGCGTGCCGTCGAGGAACGCCCTGCGCACCTCGCCGCGCTGAATCTTCCCGCTGCTCGTCTTGGGGATCATCCCCGCGTTGACCAGCGCGATGTACGCGGGCGCGACCCCATGCACCCGCAGCACCTCACGGCGGATGCTCGCGGTGAGCGCCTCGAAGCGCGGCGCCACCTCCCGTCCCCGCGTCACGGCCTGGACGACGGCCAGCTTCTCGTCGTCGAAGCTGAACGCCGCGCCGCAGTGGACGCGCAGGTCGTCCGACAGCGCCTGGATCGTGTCCTCGAGGTCCTGGGGATGGTGGTTGAAGCCGTTGACGATGATGAGCTCCTTGATGCGGCCGGTGATGTAGAGGCTGCCCTCGTGGACGAAGCCCAAATCACCGGTGCGCAGGAAGGGGCCCTCGCCGGTGTCGGTGGTGTACGCGTGGAAGGTGTCCGCCGTCGCCTTGGCCCGGTTCCAGTAGCCGCGCGTGACGCTGTCGCTCTTGAGCCAGACCTCGCCCACCCGCGCGTCGGGCTGGAGCGTCCAGGACTCCGGGTCGACGATGCGCACCGTCTGCTCGCCCTGGTCCAGCGCCATGCCCACCAGCGTCTGCACGCGCCGCTCGTCCCGCAGCTCGAACGTGGTGGGGGCCTTGCCGCGTGGCCCGCCCGCGACGAACAGCGTGGCCTCCGCCAGGCCGTAGCAGGGGAAGAACATCTCGCTCCGGAAGCCCGCGCGCTCGAACCGGCGCTGGAAGCGCTCCAGCGTGCTGGCCTTGATGGGCTCCGCGCCGTTGAAGGCGCTCCTCCATGACGACAGGTCCAGGGTGCCGATGACGGCGTCGTCCACCTTCTCGATGCAGATGTCGTAGGCGAAGTTGGGCCCGCCCGCGCAGGTGCCCCGGTAGGTGGACACCGCCTGGAGCCACAGCGCCGGGTCGCGCACGAAGCTCTTGGGCGCCATCAGCACCGTGCGCGCCCCCAGCCCCAGCGACTGGAGGATCATCCCGATGAGGCCCATGTCGTGGTACAGCGGCAGCCACGTCACGATGACGCTGTCGCGCGTGTTGCCCATGGCCACGGCCGTCATGCGGTTGTTGTGGACGATGCTGCGGTGGGTGACCATCACCCCCTTGGGGTCCCCCGTCGAGCCGGACGTGTACTGGAGGAAGGCCAGGTCGTCTGGCTGGGGCGTGGGCAGCCCGGCGCCGGTGGGGTCGCCGCCGCCGTGCGCGGCGATCAGCTCCCCGATGACCAGCGCGGGGCAGTCCGGCTGCTGCGCGGCGTGGCTTGCGTCCACGGAGCGCGCCACCAGCATCGCCTTCGGCTGGCAGTCCCGGGTGATGGCGCGCAGCTTCACCCAGTCCTTGTCGCTCGCCGGCGGGTAGAGCGGGGCGGCGATGGCGCCCGCGGCGACGCAGGCCAGGAAGCCGACGATGTACTCCAGCCCGGAGCGCATGACGATGAGCACCCGCTCGCCGCGGAAGCCCTCGCGCTCCAGGTGCGCGGCCACGCCGAACACGGTGCGCGCCAGCTCACCGTAGGTGATGGGCTGCTCCGGTTGATCCCGGCCGCTCAGATAGGTGAACGCGTTCTTCTGGGGCTGCACCTTCGCCCAGTGCCGCAGCGCGTGGACCAGCGTGGGAGAGAAACGGAGCGCGTCGGCGGAATCCGTCATGACCCCTTCGAGACCCATCCCTGCTGGATTTTCGATGACCCGTTGTTCTGGCTGCACGTGCGTCATGACTCCATGTGGGGCGGCGGCGCCGCCGCGCCCGGCGTGGGCACGGCGGCATCGTCGCGGTGGACGAGGAAAGGTCTGGACGACCGCCGGGCTCCGGCGCGGGGCGTCAGCCCTTGGGCAGCTCGCCGATCTTCGCGAAGGACGCGGTGGCCATGGCCACCAGGCCCTTCGGAGACGTCACGGTCATCTCCGCGATGACGGCCTTGGAGCCGTCACGGATGACCTTCGCGGTGGCCACCAGGTCCTGCTGCTTCGCGGGCTGGAGGAGCCGCACGTTGATGTCCGACGTGACGACGATGGCCCCGCTGTGCGCGGCGGCCGTGAACCAGCCGGCCATGTCCAGCAGCGTCGCCAGGATGCCGCCATGCGTGTCCTGCATCCCATGGTCGAAGTCAGGCTTGCGCTTCCAGCGGCAGATGGCTTCGTTCTGGTCGTTGTATTCGAGCGTGACGCCCAGCAGCTTGTTGACCGGCGCTTCGGTGAACTGTGCAATCAGCAGGGCGTGGAGTGGGTTCGACATGTGTGATCTCCTTTGGGGTATGAGGCTCCCTCCGCCTATCACAGGCAGGGCATGCGCGTACCTGCAAATCTAGACCAACCAGAACACCCTGGGCCGCCAGGTGAAGAAGACTGGCCGGACGCACCGTGGGGCGCTCATCAGGGCCACCGGCCTCGGGCGGTCCCCGTTGGATGCGCGTGCGCTCATCCCTTTATCCCGCTGATTGAGCTGACGTCTGACCTCTCGATACATTTAATCGTGGATTCTTATTTGTCAAGTAAATCAGGATATCAGTGGATTGGTATGGTTATTGCCGTGGAGCCGTTCGCGGGTGTTTTCGAGCGGGCGTAGTGATACCGCTCCGTCGTCCATCAGGCCAGGGCCCGGCACGTGCGTTTTTGTCTGTCATTTTACATCACCTCCCAAGTCTTCCTGTCGAACCGGCCTTGTCAGTTCGCTGGAACAAAGGGCTCTGGGTGGGTTCTTCCCAGACGTGCCTGTCTGGATGTATGGTCAACCCGCGGGGTCGCCGGATATATGTCATTACGTGGGCGCGGCCGGATTCTTGATGCCTGCGAACCGCGACGGGTGGTCCGGGAGGGGAAATCCGCCTGGGCGGCGTCGCATCCGAGCCACGGGGTCGGGCCCCGTGGCGCCCCCTGGCGCGTTGGGATTCAACCCGTCAGGTGGGCGGGCGTGGCCCTCGGTGCAGGGAGGGCTCCGCCGGGGCATTGTCGCGGCTCGGAGTGGGCCGGCTCCCGCGGAGTCGCCATGCCAGCGCGAGGGCGGCGTCATGTCGAGCCCGCTGGGCCGCCGCTGCCGCGCGACTTGCGCAAGCCAGGACCGTGAGTACCTCAGGTTTCCGAGTCCGCTCGTGGAAAACACCGACATGGTTCAGCCGGCGCCCCCCGGGTTCCTCGAATGAATCGCTCCTGGCATCGTCATTGCTTTCGAAGGCGAGGTCGTTTCCAAAGAGGCGTGCTACGTGAGCTTGGATCAACTGCGTCGGCTCTCCGCCCGAGCGCTGAGTGCGTCACTGGCGTCCCCGCTGCTGCTCACCGGTTGTGGCTGTGGGGGTATTTCCCTGGAAGGCTACTCACTCCCCACCTGCGATGATGGAAGCCCGTCGGTCGGAGGGCGCTCTCCCGCGGCACAGACGGACTTCGTCGAGCTGCGGCTCGTCGCCGACCTGTACACCACGCCCCGGGAGCAGCCCCTCGCGTCCTCGGGGAGGCCGTGCGAGACCGCCACGCAGCCGGTGGCGTGCAACGCGGAGCTCGAGGCCCTCTCCTCCGAGGAGGGGTTTCGCTCCCGCTGCGAGCCGGGCTGCTACTCGTAATACCTCGTGACGACGCGAGGGGATGCCCACACCTTTGAGGAGGCGCTCCAGGACTTCCTGGGCGAAATCGACACCTCGCAGGACGCGCTGCTCCGGGTCTTCGCGGAGGGCTACGACGTGAGCTGCACCCAATTGGAGAAGGGCGCGGTGAAGGCCAACGCGGACGGGGCCTTCATCATCGTCGCCACGCAGGGGTTCGCGTGTGGAGAGGGCTCCAACCTGACGCAGTATCTGCTGGAGGTGACGCCCTCGGGCGAGGTGCGCGTGAAGCAGACCCACCTTTTGGAGCGGGGCACGAAGGGGTGCACCGTGGGGCGCAGGCCCGCGGGACGAGCTGGCACTTCATGGCGCGGCGTCACGGCGCGACGCCTGCGCGCGCGGTGGTGGCGCCGCTCCCACCCAGGCCGCTGCCCCGGGCCTGCTCGTGGGCGAGCTCCGCCCGCCTGTTCTCCGACCTGCTCGAGGTTCACGAAGCTCGGTTTAAATCATGCCCGGCTCATATTCATCATCGGCAACGAACATGAACCCGGTGAGCGCCGCCTGTTCAACGGCTTCCTTGATGCTCTTGTGAACGACAATCAGCATGATGTCCTCACGCAGGCGGCAGATTTTCTGGCCCTGTAGCTTGTCTTCGTCCAGGCACATTTCCTTGATTGCCAGGACGTTTCCACGGCTGGATATCACGACGTCCGACTGGTTCAGGTCGAGTCCGTTCACGATGCCGACTACGTTCGCCACCTTGTAGGGGAGCTTTTGCCCGGTAGGCTCATAGACAACATCTGCATCGAAGTATTGAACATTGTCTACCCCGAGCTCCGTGAGCAGCTCGACAAGCCGCTGAGAAAACAGGAGGGCACGAGAGGCGCCGTGGATGTCACACGGAGGGAACTCGGAGACATTCTTCGCCTTCTCGTCTACGGACAGGACGATTGAATAGCCCTGTTGTACGTTGCTCAGGAGGAGTCCGTCATTCACCTGGATGTCTGGGCCTGAGATGATTTTTGATGTCGGGCCCGCCCAGGGGGGATCCGCCAGCATGATGTAGAAGTTCTTGCTTGCCATGGGGGGAGCTAGCGAAAGGTCATGTGCTTGCCTGGGTAGCGAATGCTATTTCGGCTTGTCGGCGTTCAACGGCATTGAGGGAACTAGGGCCTCCTGGATTCGAGCCGAGGCCCCAACGATGATACGCCGGGGTGGGGCCGGTTGGGACGGGCTTTCCCGAGGGGGGCGGTGTCGGTTGCCACCGGTGAGCGTCAAGGTAGTTGTCGCGTGAGAGAGTTCAACCGATGCGCTTCAACTCCTGCACTGCCGGGGTGAGACTGGCGGACGTCGCCTTTCATCTGGGGGCACAGGGGAGGGTGCTGCTTCCCGGCGCGGAGCAGGTCTGGATGCAGCTCGAAGGCGCCCGGCTATCGGAGAGTGCCTCGGACGTGGAGCGGGGGTCGTCAGCCGCGCGGCCCCTTGATTGTTTCCACCGTCACGCGTTGACGATGGACTCCGGCGGCGGCTTCAGCACCTGGCCGGCCTTGACCAGGCGGAGCGGCCTCGGGAGGACGGGCGAGGACGAAGCGGTGGATGAACTCGAACTGGCAGGGGGCGGGGTTTCCGTCCTGCTTCGCCGGAGGAGACCGTGCGTTCTCGATCGCGGACGTGCTTCCGGGCAGCCCTCAGGACTTCGTCTTCTTCGAGGGCTTCGCCTTGCCCTTGCTGTTGAGGGCGACCGCCTGTCGGATGAGTGCTTTGAAGGCGGACGCGTCCACCTTCTCTCCCTCGCGGATGTCGATGGCGCGGCGCGTGTTTCCTTCGAGGCTCGCGTTGAAGAGGCCGGCTGGGTCCGGCAGGGACGCGCCCTTGATGAAGGTCAGCTTCACGACCTCTTTGTAGGACTCGCCCGTGCAGATGATGCCGTCGTGCGACCAGACTGGAGTGCCCATCCACTTCCACTCCTCGACGACATCCGGGTCCGCATCCTTGATGAGCTTGCGCATCCTGGCGAGGGTTTCGCCGCGCCAGCCCCCCAGGTCGGCGATTCTCTGTGAGATGCGCTCCGACGCCGGCGGGCCTTCGCTCGCGCCTGTCTTTTTCATGGTCTCCTCCAGAGGTTCCAGACTTGAGCCGCGCGGGCAGCGGGGCGAGCTGGACCTGCCCACGTGCTGCTCGGGAGGCGGCAACCGTCAGCGGCCCACTTCGGTGTCTCCGCTCCAGCGCTCACCCTCAACACGGCTTCCATCCTGCCTCTACGCTCCGGTCGAGGTCCAGGCGCCGCGGCCAGGGCATCCTTCACGAGCCTCGAAGAGAACGGCCCCAGCGCCGTCGCGGGGACCCTTCACGGAGATGGCGCGCGGAGAGAAGCGGGCGGACCGGATGACGCCGACAGGGGCCTGGCAACTCCGCGACCTCTGGAGCCCACGACACCTCGGTGGTGACTGGCGCCATCCGCCTGGTGACTGCGGTCACCGGCCCAGCACCTAACATGGGGGCCCCGGAGCCATCCCCGCTGTGTGAAATCAGCACGTTACGCTGAATGGCCGAGATGGCATGGGCGCTGCAGTGAGACAGCGCATGGGCGGGACAGACTCGCCGCAGCACTCCTCCTTCGCTGTCAAAACCAGGTGATCCCCATGATCGGCAAGGCCAAGACCCGCTCCTTCTCCCCCAAGCGTCCGGACGCTGCGCAGTCCTCTCCCACGGCCTCGAAGCCGTCGCCCTCGGCGGGTCCCGTCCCGGACAAGGGAGGGCGCGTCTCCCAGAACCCCGCGAACCAAGCCGCGCGGCCCTCCGGCCCGGTGGATTCGTTCCAGTCCGCGGGTGGGCCCGGACGGCCCTCCAACCCGGCGGCGGCCCAGAGCGGCGCGCCCGGACGGACCTCCGGCCGGGAGGCGGCGCTCCAGGCCGTGACCGACTTGGGTCCCGCGGCGCTTCAGACGGTGGCTGACTTCGGTCCCGCGGCGCTCCAAGCCGCGGGCGCCTTCGGTCCGGCGGCGGCGCTCCCGCCGATGGGCGCCTTCGGTCCAGGGGCCGGGCTCCCGCCCATGGACAGCTTCGGTCCGGCGGCGGCGCTCCCGCCGATGGGCGGCTTCGGTCCGGCGGCGGCGCTCCCGCCGATGGGCGGCTTCGGTCCGGGGGCCGGGCTCCCGGCGATGGACAGCTTCGGTCCGGCGGCGGCGCTCCCGCCGATGGGCGGCTTCGGTCCGGCGGCGGCGCTCCCGCCGATGGGCGGCTTCGGTCCGATGTCGCCGCTCCAGGCTGGCGGCGTGCCCATGGGCCACGCCAACCCGATGGACGGGTTCGGGATGGGCGGCGTCCCCCACCCGCAGTCCTTCAACGCGCCGATGCTGCCGGGGGCGCAGGGTCCGGTCAGCGGGCCCGCCGCCTTCGCGCCCCGCGGGCTGCCCAGGGACCCGGAGAGCCTGCAGAACCTCAAGCCGGCGCCCGAGCCCACCGGTTCCGGCGTCCCCAGCGCCAAGGACAAGCGCCCGGCTGGAGACAAGCGGACGGCGGCGCAGATCGTCGATGACTCCCCCGCGCTGAAGAACCTGGGTCGCCAGAAGGACATCAAGTTCAAGGAGCTGTGCAAGCAGACGGGCATCGACCCCAAGCTCGACCTGAAGGACGCGAAGCAGAACCCGGACGCCGTCTACCGGCTGGCCAAGGTGCTGGAGTTCATCGACAGCGCGAAGGCCTCCACTGGCGACGACCGGTCGAACAAGGTCAAGAATGGCAAGGGTGACGGCAACATCGAGGGCATCACCAAGGATGGCGATGCGCGGCACGGCACCGAGGCCGGCATGGTGAAGGACTTCGCGGAGAAGGGGTACTCCTTCCTGGGTGAGCACCAGCTGCCGACCACGAAGGACACCCACGTCAAGGCGGACGGAAGCAACAAGGACAACTTCCAGTGGTTCGCGGGTGAGGCGGGCAAGCACCTGTGGTTCCTGCCGGGCGTCAGCAATGTCCTGACGGGCATCGGCAACTCGGAGGGCGGCGTCAAGGGCGTCTTCGAGGGCGCCGCGAAGGGCTACCTCAACACCGTGAAGGGCGCCGCGGAGGGGGTCCTCGGGGCTGTCACCACGGGCCGCGTCAACCCAGCCTCCATGATCTTCGGAGGCGCCATGGGCGCGCTGGCGAACACGGAGGCCGCGCCGCAGCCGGTGAAGGACATCGCCAGCATGCTGTGAGCCCGTAACCCTGCGCCAGCAGCTCCCGGCTTGAAGACGTCCCTCGGAGCCCCCTTCCAACGGGCATGCTCCGGGGGACGTCCGCTTGGGGCGCAGAACAACGTTGCGCAGGTGGCGCGTCCCCACTTCCGAACAGGTCATCGCGAGGCACCCGGTGGCCGGCGCGCACGCGTGGCTGAAGGGATGCGCCCCGGCGCTATCGCCGGGAGTCCTGGACGCGGAGCTCGAGCGGGGGTGGCGCCTGAAGCTGAACGTGCTCGCCCGAGCGCGGATGCAGGAAGGTGAGCGACTCCGCGTGCAGCAGATAGCCGCCGTCTCCGGGCAGGCCGGGGTGCTCCGCCAGCGGCAGGCCGCCCACGGCGAAGAGCGGGTCCCCCACGAGCGGGTGGCCGATGAAGGCGAGGTGGATGCGGATCTGCTCGGAGCGCCCCGTGTGGATGTCCACCTCGAAGAGGGTGTGCTCGGTGCGCCGCTCCAGCACCCGGGCCGTGCTGTGTGAGGGCTTGCCCCGCGCACTGGCACCATGGACTTCGCCCAGCAGCGGATGGGGCACCAGCCCGATGGGCGCGCGGATGTCGTAGGACTCCTGGGTGGCGAGCCCCTGGGAGAGCGCGCGGTAGCGCTTGTGCACGCGGCCCTCGCGCCAATCGCTCGCCAGGCGCACGGCCGCGTCGCGGGTGCGGGTGAAGAGCACGAGGCCCGACGTCGCGCGTCCCAGGCGGTGCATGGGGACCGCTTCGGGCCATCGTGCCTGGACGAAGGAGAGGAGGGTGTTCTTCAGGAAGCCTCCCGAGGGCAGGGTCGGCAGCCCGCTCGGCTTCACCACGACGACCAGCTCCGCGTCCTCGTACACGAGCTCGAAGGACTGCGGCGTGTCCGCCTCTTCCCACGGCGGGCGGTGCCAGCACAGCCACTGCCCCGGCCTCAGCGGCTCCGAGCCGTCGGCGGTGACGTCGTCGAGTCGCACCTCGCCCCGAGCGAAGCGCGCCCGCCACTCCTCCTCCGAGGAGTGGCGATACTTGTCCGTCAGATGGGCGAGCGCGCTGCTGCCCGGTCGGCGCCCGAGCTTCTCGCGATACACGTAGCCGTCGTTGAGCAGCACTCGCGCACCCTACACCACGGGAGACTCACCCGCGCGTGGCCCTGCTGGACACGCGGGAGCAGGAGCCGCTACGGCTTGCGCTTCGAAGGGGGAGCGGCGGCGGCGGCTTCGCGCAGCTTGTCCTTCTTGCTCTTGCGCCGACCCTTCACGCCGCCGTTCGGATCCAGGGGCGGCGGGGTCGGCGAGGCCTCTTCCGTCGGCTCGAAGCCCGGCACTTGCTCACGCGGGAGGTCGAGCTGGTGGCGTTTCTCGATGAGTCGGAAGTGGGCTTCAGTGTCCGCGCTGACGAAGCTGATCGCCACGCCCTTGTCGCCCGCGCGCCCCGTGCGGCCGATGCGATGCACGTAGTCCACGGTCGAGCGGGGCAAGTCGTAGTTCACGACCGCCGGAAGCTGCGCGATGTCCAGGCCGCGAGCGGCGACGTCCGTGGCCACGAGCACGCGCACGCGCTTCGCCTTGAAATCCGCGAGCGCCTTCGTGCGCGCGCCCTGGCTGAGCTCCCCATGCAGTGACGTCGCGGCGATGCCGGCGCGGTTCAGCTTCAGCGCGACATGGTCCGCCGTGTAGCGACTGGCCACGAACGTGAGCACATGGCTCCACGCATGGGTTTCCAACAGGTGCCGCAGCAGCATCGTGCGCCGGCGCACATCCACCTGGAGGGCCCGCTGGAGGATGAACTCCGTCGAGGGCAGCTCCCCGTCATCGACGTCGATGCGCGTGGGCTCGTGCAGCAGATGCTCCGCGAACTTCCGCACCGCGGGCGGGAAGGTGGCGGAGAACAACAGGTTCTGTCGGCGCGCGGGCAGCAGCGCCAGCAGGCTGTTGAGCTCATCGGCGAAGCCCAACGAGAACAGCCGGTCGGCCTCGTCGAGCACCAGCGTCTCCACCTCGTCCAGCCGGAGCGCGTTCTGATGCACCAGGTCCAGCGCGCGGCCTGGCGTGGCCACGACGATGTCCGCGCCGCCCCGCAGCGCCAGCATCTGCGGGTTGGCGGAGACACCACCGACCGCGAGGCAGGTCTTCAGCGGCTTCTTCAGGTGTTGGCCGTACCGCTCGATGGAATCGACGATTTGCGCGGCGAGCTCCCGCGTGGGCACCAGGATGAAGGCCCGCACCGGTCGGACCGACCCTCCGGGACGCGCCCGCAGGGCCTCCAGGATGGGCAGCAGGAACGCGGCGGTCTTCCCCGAGCCCGTCTTCGCCGAGGCCCAGACGTCACCACCTCGCAAGACGACGGGGATGGTCGCGCGCTGCACCGGCGTGGGTTCGTCGTATCCGAGTCCGGCCACGGCGCGGGTGAGCGTGTCCGACAGGCCGAGTGAAGCGAATGTCATGGGGAGGGAGCCTACCCTGCCCGGGAGGACTTCCCCCGGCATTCCTGCCCCCTCCCCATCCAGGCGAGGTGTCGCCCGGACCTGTTGGGGGGCGGGGGGCGTGGACTCGCCCCGTCACGGGAAGGCCCGACGTGCTACGAGCATGCGCATGACGATATCCACCCTCCCTGAACGTCCGCGTGCCGTCCTCGTCGGTGTCCAGCTTCCGGGCGTCTCCGACGAAGAGCACGCCGCGGACTTCGCGGAGCTGCGCCGGCTGGTGCACACACTGGGGTATGACACGGTGGCGACGGTGTCCCAGAAGCGGACGCGGCTGGCCACGGGCACGGTGCTCGGGACGGGCAAGCTCAAGGAGCTGGCGGCCCTCACCGGCGGCTCCGGCGTGATTGCGTCCGGGGCGAGCGACCGAATGTCGAAGGCCCGTGAGAAGTGGGAGGCCGCCGCCAACACGGAGCCCGACCCCGAGGAGGACGAGGCCGGCGACGTGGAGCCGGAGGACGCGCTGCTGCCTCCACCTTCGGAAGAAGACGACACGGCGGGGCCCCGGCCCACCGTGGTGGTCGTGGACCACGAGCTGTCGCCCAGCCAGCTGCGCAACCTGGAGAAGGCCACCGGCGCGATGGTGCTGGACCGCGCGGGCGTGATTGTTGACATCTTCCACCGGCACGCGAAGAGCCACGAAGCGCGGATGCAGGTGGAGATCGCTCGGCTCAACTACCTGGCCCCCCGGCTGCGCGAATCCACTGGAGGCCGCGAGCGGCAGCAGGGGCGTGGCGCGGGTGACTCGGCGGTGGAGCTGGACCGCCGCAAGATTCGCGACCGGCTGGCGGAGCTGCGCGAGGGCCTGGCGGCCATCCAGAAGGACCAGGACCACCGCCGCTACGCGCGAAGGGACCAGTTGCGGGTGGCGCTGGTGGGCTACACGAACGCGGGCAAGTCCTCGCTGATGCGTGCGTTGACGGGCAGCACGGTGCTGGTCGCGGACCAGCTCTTCGCCACGCTCGACACCACGGTGCGCGCGCTGCAGCCGGAGACCCGTCCGCGCATCCTGGTCTCCGACACGGTGGGCTTCATCCAGAAGCTGCCGCACGACCTGGTCGCGTCCTTCCGCTCCACGCTGGACGAGGCCCTGGAAGCGTCACTGCTGCTCTACGTGGTGGATGCGTCGGACCCCACGTGGGCCGCGCAGCTGGAGGTCACCCGCACGGTGCTCCGGGAAATCGGCGCGGACGCCGTACCGAGCAAGCTGCTCTTCAACAAGGCGGACCGGCTGGACGCGGCGGCGAAGGAAGCGCTGCTCGCGAAGCACCCGGACGCACTGATGCTCTCCGCGCACCTGCCGGACGACGTGGCGATGCTGCGCAAGAACATCATCGCCTTCTTCGAGTCTTCGATGGTGGAGGCGGACCTGGTGATTCCCTACGCCCGGCAGGGGCGCATCGGCGAGGTGTACGAGCACACCACGGTGGTGTCCCAGTCCCACGACGAGAGCGGCAGCCGGCTGCGCGTGCGCGGCCTTCCAGGGGCCATCGCGAAGCTCACCCAGGCGTTCCAGGAGTAGGTCTTCCCCGGGGGGCGCCCCAGTTGGCGGCTGCCCCCCGTTTGCGAGCTGCGGACGCTGACGAGCCTCAGTCGGGAAGCCCTCCCGCTGAAGCCCCTGCCCGTGGAGCTGTGCCGACTCCCCGCGTTCAAGAAGCCCTGGTGGTGGCGCTTCTTCAAGACGACGCCGGGCCGGGTCCAGCTTCTGGTGGACGGCCTGGGCCGGATGCCGACGCTGACGCATGGGAGCCTGGTGTTCAGGCCACGGCGCGGGCCTGCTGAATCGCCTCAGCACCCGGCTTCCACATCACCTTCCAGCGCGCCTCGGGAAGCCGCGGTGGAGGAGGCTTCACCTCCGACACCCCTGCTACCTCCACGTGCACCCCGCTACCCCAGGCGATAATGCCCGCGAACAGTCCCAGGAGGCTCATCGCGGGATGGATGGGGCCCTCGTAGCGCCGCGCGCGCCAGTGACGCAGGCGTGGCGCCGCGGGCCCCCTGGCGCTGGGTATCAGGAAGCGCTTGCCGGGGGCCTGCGCCCCAGGCACCGGGAAGAGCGGCACGATGAGCAGGCCCATTTCTCCTGCCTCCAGGTGAACCGTCGTCTCTCGCGGGTAGCGCAGTCGCGACGAGGGAGGCCCCGACAGCTTCAGCGTCAGCGCACGCTCCGCGTCCACGCTGCAACGGTAGTACATCGTGGAGGTCGCATCGTAGGTGACGGTGATGGCCGCGTTATCCATGGACTGCGACGCGAGACCGCTCTCCAGGGCGCAGACGCCGATGGACGTCGTGGTCGTCGAGGCGTCATTCGAGTCGACGGGCAGCGTGTAGAACTTGTTGGCACCACAAGCGCCAGCGAGAGACACAGAGACGTCAGGGAGAGTCCCTGGATGAGCCGCCTCATGAAGTTTGCTCCTGGGAAGGGGAATGGGTCCGCGCTGGGGAAGCCCGGCGGAGTGGCGCATCGTCGCGTGCGCCGGTTGCACATTCAGTCCTGACGCGAAAAGGCCCGCCCCCGGAAGTGAGCCTGCCCCACGAAATCGGGGCAAGCCCACGGCGAGAGTTCCTTGGATCCGAGGCAGATGTGCAAGGCGTGAACCTGGGGTGAGACGTCGAAGCAAGGTCCTGGGACGATGCGTGCTGGCGCTCGGAGGCTTCAGGCCCCCGCGCTGGGTGATGCGGCGGGCCCCCGCTCGGAGGTGCCCGCTTCCTGGGGAGACTGTTCGGTGAGCAGCAGCGCAAGCGTGGCGAAGACCGTGATGATCGACCAATAGATGAAGCGGAAGTCGCTGCCGATGCCGATGAAGAGATAGGCGAGGGCATAACCCAGGCCGGACATGGCCGTGCAGAAGGCGATGGGCTTCTGTCGAACCCTACGCAGCGCCACGAGCGCGATGCCTCCGAGCAGGAGGAGCCACGCCCAGCCCCGGAAGACGAGCGTGTTCGCGAGCCGCATCTTGATTTCATGCAGCGTCTTGTAAAGCCATCCTTCGCTGGGAACGCGGAGCTGGAAGGAGTTGGGATCAATGTTCAGATGAAACGGATAATGGACTGGGGCTGGGCTCGCGCCGATCATGCTTTCGAATGACGCCCACCGGTGCCGGAGCCAGGCGCTGGGCTGCTCCCGAATCATGCGTGCCCATTCGCCGCGGAGCTCCTTTCGCCGGGAGTCGAGCGACGTGAAGGAGATGGGCCGCGCGCCCTCCACACCACCAAACAACTGCCACACATGAAGCGGCGTGTACAGGCGAACGATTTCATCTCCCGATGTGTCATTGGACAGCATGGACCGCGAAACGAGCTCGGGATGGGCCGCGTAGATGCCCGCCAGGTCGTAGAGGAAGAGCTGGCCCACGGCCCATGCGCGCGTCGAGCCAAGGGCGCGGCTGACCACCGACGGCGACAACACGAGCCCCACCAGGGCCACGGCCAGGAGCTGGCTCTTCCGGAACGCGCTCCACTGCTTGGGCGCCCATTGCAGGACCGCGGGAATGGCCAGGGGCGCCGCCGCGATGATGGCGTTGTGGCGGAAGGCCACACCCGCCATCAGGAGCACGAGCGCCATGGCGGGCCGGCGGAACTTGAGCGCCGCGACGGCGCCCAGGAGGACCGCCGCCGTCATCACGTCCTTCCAGAGCGTCACCGCGAGCGCCCAGACGGTGGGCGTGAGCAGGAACAGGCCCATGACGACCAGTCCCCACCGCCCCTCACGTGCCTTGGGGGAGCGCACCAGCGCCGCCATGCACAGGCCCATGGCGAGCAGTTGTGCCATGAGCACGGGCCAGGGCGAGCCTGTCAGCTTTCCGCTGATTCCCAGCAGCAAGGAACCCAGCGGGGGATGGATGTCGTTGTACGCCCCGCTGAGGCCCTGGCTGTACTGGTCGAGGGAGTCCGAAGACATCAGCCCGGGCTGAAAGGCAGCCATGAGGGCAGCGGTCCAAATCAAGACGCTCTTGAACAGGAGGCGGTTGCGCGACGAGGCTTCTTCCAACGTCGTGGACCACTTGACCCGGAAGAACTCGGCGAGGCTGGGAGCGTGCATTGCTTGTTCTGGGTGTCTTCGACGGTCAGCAGGGCCAGCGGCGGGACCGTGAGGGGAACGGAGTTTCGAGCATCAAGCCCGTCGGCAGCGGAGGCAGAGAGGGGAGGAGATATACAGTGTCCCTCGCGTGCCTCAATGGCCACGAGGGAGCCATTGTCCGGTGATGGGCTTGTGGGTTTAGGTCGTCCAGCGAACTGTTCACGCTGCACGTCGGCTTCTTCCTGGCCGCTGCCTCGAGCCCCGCGCACGCCTCCTCTTCGTCTGCTTGAGGGAACCTCACCGTCGACGTCAACTGGGGCGCCGTACTCGCGCGGCCCGCCATCGTCGAGGATTACCTGGCCAGCATCGCCCTCGTCGTCGGCGGCGAAGTCCCCAACTGCGCGATCCAGGCGCTGCTCCCCGAGGCGCAGGCGGAGACGGTGCGCGCGCCGACCTTGAGAGCTCCGTGCTCCTCTCGCCCAGGAGCAGCGTTCCGCGGGGCGAGCCGCCACGGCTGAAGGACTTCCCCGAGTGAGAAGTTCGGCGCGTCGGCTGTACGGAGCACGCACGCTCCCGGGATGTGAGTCGAACGGGCTCCGCGCATAGAGCCGCGTGCTCGCCTACCGGCACGCTCCGTCGCCTCTCGTTCGGGATGATCTCGTCACCGCACGCGGTTTGCGCCGCTCATGACGATCCCAAACCTCCTCAGAGCTTCGTTCATCTCCACGCTCGTCATTGGCACCGCCGCTCCGGCGCTCGCCGCCCCGGCCACTCCGCCCGCTCCCGTGGCGGAGGTGGGTCCGGACGGAGTGGGGATGCTGTTCCCCTCCGAGCCCTCCGGCAGCAGCTTCCACCTCGGCGACGGCGACCCCACCGACTCCGAGCCATTCTTCGACATGGAAGGCGACGAGGCCACGCCCGGCCTCGAATCCGGCGTCCCCTACTGGTCGACCACCGGCCACCGCGTCACGTACGCGAGCGGCAAGCCCGCCGGAAAGACGGTGCGGCTGCACCTCCGTCCCGGCGGCGGCGAGCAGTCCTTCACCTGGCGTGACGGCGCCCTCGAGAACGGCTTCATCGGCAGCCCCGACGACCTCCTGAACTTCGAGGCCACCGTCTACGTGCGCGCCCACGAGGACAACGGCACGCACCACTCCATGTCCTGGAAGATGCGCGGCGGCCAGCACACGAAGCCCCAGGTGGCGCGCTCGAGCTGCGTCGGCATGGACGTCCCGTTCGGCGGCGTCTCGCCCCAGGCCTACCGCGAGCTCGACCACCCGACCTACGACCACCTCTCGCTCACGCCCTCCTTCGACTACCAGCTGCAGGAAGGCCGCTGGCTCGGCGTGAAGGTGGTCTCGTATCTGGTCGAAGGCGGCACCCGGAACCTGCTGTTCCTCGACACCAATCCCTTCGACGCCTCCGGCACGCCGCGTAACGAGTTCCGCCTCTTCACCGAATGGCACGACCGCGACGGCGAGAACACCGGTCACTACGATCGGGCGGCCACGTGGGCCGGCTGGGAGACGACGTTCCGCGTGGACGGCTGGCGGCGGGTCGACTTCGCCTACCCCTCGGCACGCGAGATCGTGCCGCCGACCCCGTAAGCGCCCTGGCGCTACGCGCGCTCGCGGTCGCGGGGCTGCTCGCCCCAGCGGATCGCGAGCGCGACGCGTCCGGCAGACGGAGAAGCGATCGATTCGCGGTATGCGCTCGGCAGAGGAGTGACAAACCATCAACGCTCAGGCAGAGCTCGCCGAGCTCGAAGCCGCGCTGACGTGGGCACTCGCGCGCACGGTGCCGTAGCGACGAGCGACTACTGCTGCGTCGCGAGGTGCTGCTCGAGTCGCGTGAGCGTCTGATTGCCGCCTTCGATTGCGTACTTTGCCGCCTGCTCGCGCGCTTCGACGGTGGGCATCGTGTGCTGCAACGTGACGCGCGTCTGTCCCGCCTCATCCTCGAAGGTGACGACCGCCTTGAACATCACCTCGCCCTCCTTCGAGCCGTGATCCCACTCAATCCGCTCGTTGGGGACGACCTTCGTGTAGACGATGTGGTTCGGGAAGTCGGTGCCATCCGGCCCGTGCATGGTGAACTTCCACGCGCCACCCGGACGCACATCTTTGCTCACCGTCGTCGTGCGGAAGCCGTTCGGCCCCCACCAGTTGGAGATCATCTCCGCGTCGGTGAACGCCTGAAAGACGAGCGCGCGTGGGGCGCTGATCAGCCGCGAGATCTTCAGCTGCCGCTTCGCGAGTTCGTTGAGGTCGACCGCTGCGTTCATGTGTGTGCTCCTCGTTTGGGCTTCTTCGGAGTTGGAACTTTGCGGGCGCGCGCCGGGCGCTTCTGCCCCTGGAGGTCGGCGAGGTAGTCCTCGAGCCGGTCGAAGCTGCCCTCCCAGAATTCGCGGTAGTGCTCGAGCCAGGCGTTCGCGTCTTTCAGCGGCTTTGGCGCGAGTCGGCAGGGGCGCCACTGCGCTTCGCGGCTCCGCGTAATCAGCCCTGCGCGCTCGAGCACCTTGAGGTGCTTCGTCACGGCAGGGAGGCTCATTTCGAAAGGTTGCGCGAGCTCCGTGACGGAGGTTTCACCCTTCGCGAGCCGCGCGAGGATCGCGCGCCGGGTCGGGTCGGCGAGTGCTGCAAAGGTGGCGCTGAGTGGGTCGATCGACATTGTGTAATTAACCAAGTGGGAAACTAACCACTTGGTTAATCAAGTGCAAGCGCGGTCGCGCGAATCGCGTTGAACGGCGCGCTACGGCGTCGGAACTTCGAGACGGCGCGCGAGGATGACATCAGGGCGTCGGCGACGTGGAAACGGGAACGTCCAGGATAATGTGCGGAAGTGGGACCGCCTGGCGACCCATGGCGGCGAGCGTCGCCGAGCGCAGGTAGGCCTTCGGCTCGACACCGCAGCGCTTGGCGGACTCGAGGAGGGAGTAGAAGAGGGCGGCCACCTCGGTGCCGCTGCGCGAGCGGCTGCCGTAGTGGTTTTTGCGCCCGAGGAAGACGCCCCACGGCGCCCTCTCCACGGCGTTGGTGTCGAGTGGAATGCGCTCGTCCCGAAGGACGTGGGTGAGGCCTGGCCACAGGCCGCGCATGAAGGCGACGGCCTTGCCAAGGGCGGACTCGGGCAGCACACGCGCCTCACAGGCCCAGGTGTGCAGCTTCTCCACCACCTGCCGACTTCTCTCGTGCCGCAACTGCTGGGGCAGGGCGTCGCCACCCGGAGCGCTGTCGCGGCAAGACGCGCGATTGGGATTGGACTCCCGCTGGCCCCGTGCGCCTCGGCCCCTCCCCGCACCCCACCCAGGCAGTGCAGGAAGTGAAGCGCTTGGCTTAATCCTTTCACGCGTCATCTGCGTTGACACTCACCGGAGGGTGTCCGGAGCCGGAGAAAGCCTTGGAGACCCTTCTTGGCGCGATTTGTCTGCGCCGAGAGAGTAGCTTGGTCCGGAGGCAGCGGCGCTCGGTCGGTCTTGAAATGCAGCACCTGGACATCGACGCGGTTCCCGCTATCGAGACGGATCAGGATGGGTTCATCCTGATCCCGGACAAGAACGCTGGAGAGTGGATTCTCACGGCTCCCCGGGTCCACGCGGAGCGGGCGATGGAAGTCAATCAAGCGCGAGGCAATCGCTTCAAGCCGTTGGTCAAAGTGTTGAAGTCGTGGAATGCCCGGCTGCCGAAGAAGGCGGCATTCAAGTCCTCCAGCATTGAGGCGATGGCGCTGCACCTGTTCGCAACCACTCCCTTTCAATCGATGTTCGAAGGGGCTCTGAAGTTCTTCGACTTTCTCAGCGGGCAGTTCGTGGAGGACACGCACTTCGACTGGCGAGGAGAAGCAGGGATTGGGCTGGCCAGGCCGTGCTGGGAGTACAAGCTGTTCGACGTCGCTGGCACTGGTTCAAATCTCTTCGCCAACGCCAAGGCGTTCGTTACAAGGGACCTGTTGTGGAGGGCAAACGGCGCACGTTCCGCGGAGCGCTGCCGAGATTTCCTTGAGAGCGCGCTCCTTCAATAGCCGCCGCAGTTGCTTGGCATCGAGCAAGCCGCCTCAGCAACCGGTGCACGTCCATACGGTGTTACCAACACGCCGGAGTTCCCCACGCCTCAGCGGAGGAGGCGATGGTGGCCCCTAGGCAGCGGCCAGGAAGGGGGGCGATGGGGAGAGAACGTCGCGTGTGGACTTTCGCAGAACTGCGGAGGAGGACCTTCGGCTTCGACGTATACGCATACGTGAGGTGTGGAGGCAGGCTTACGGGGGCTGACGTATGTGAAGGAGGCGAGAGGGGGCGGACGATACTGGAGCACCTGGGACTGCTCACTAAGAGTGCAAGGCTGGCCCCGGCGCGGGGGCCCCCGGCTGCGTGGCGTTGAGGCTCAGTCCATCGCCAACAGGCCGGCGGCCCCTGCCGGACCCCTCGTGGGAGGGCGGCCTGGACTGGGGGGACCTCAAGGGGCTGCGCGGCCGCTCCACCTGCCTGGCACACAGCTCGGACGATCCCCGTCAGCGGCCCTCCTCGTCCCCGCTGCTCCTGCCCGCGATGCTCAAAAGAGTCCCTCTCCGTCTTATGCTCGGGCGCACGAACTCGTGGATGTTTGCCGCGCTGAATACGGTCGAGTCGCCCATCGTCGAGCTCGAAGCTGCGACCCTCCTGGAGAACGACAAGAGCTGGCGCGCGGAGCGCCTGCCCGTGATCGAGGAACGCATCCGGAGGCGTCTCGCCGACTTCTCCGCGACGCTCGGCCATTCCGAGTGGCTCGGCGGCGCCTTCATCGCCGCGGAACTGCTCATGGTGACGGTGCTGCGCAGGTTCCCCAGAGCGCACATTCTGAAGACGATTCGAGCCTCACCGCTGCATCGAACGCCTGACGTCACACACGAGAAGCCCGGGTAGCGACCCGCAACCTGCTCTAGAATCGCCGCTATGAGCACTGCACCGTACCCCATTGGTACCCCCGGAAGCCCCTGGGGCGAGGCGGAAGTCACGGCCTGGCGGTCCCGCCAGACCCGCAAGCGCAGTTACGCGGCCGACGTGCTGAGCGCGATAGAGCGCTTGCGCGCGCGCTTTGACGTGAGGCAGTACGGCCTGCTGGAGTACCCGCCGGACACGTACCCGCTGTTCACGCTCGCGAGCCGCGACTGGCGCGACGGGTTGCCTGTGGCGCTGGTCACGGGTGGGGTTCACGGCTACGAGACGAGCGGCGTCCACGGCGCGCTGCAGTTCGTCGAGCGGCATGCGGCTGGCTACGCGGGCCGCATCAACCTGCTCGTCGTCCCGTGCGTCAGCCCGTGGGCCTACGAGCGGATCCACCGCTGGAACATGAACGCCATCGACCCGAACCGCTCCTTCCGCGAGCCCAGCCCGGCGGAGGAGTCGGCGGCCCTCATGCGGCTGGTCGCCCCGCTGCGCGACCGCGTGCTCGTGCACGTGGACCTGCACGAGACCACCGACTCGGACGAGGCGGAGTTCCGCCCCGCTCTGGCCGCGCGCGACGGCAAGCCCTTCGAGCCCGGCCATACCCCCGACGGCTTCTACGTCGTGGGCGACACCGAGAACCCGCAGGTCGACTTCCAGCAGGCGGTCATCGCCGGGGTC
Organism: Myxococcus sp. AM009; assembly: GCF_013372605.1. NCBI lineage: Bacteria > Pseudomonadati > Myxococcota > Myxococcia > Myxococcales > Myxococcaceae > Myxococcus > Myxococcus sp. AM009. The sequence continues at coordinate 17,967 of NZ_JABXEP010000026.1, read as the reverse complement.
GCGAAGGTCACCCACATCGCGCCGCCCGACGCCGACGGCAATATCATTGGCTCTCCCGTCGTCGCACCGGGCGTCATCCACTACGCCTTCCGCCAGCTCGGGCTGTGCGCTGGCATCACGCCCGCCCGCTACGTGACGACCACCGAGGTCTACCCCGACAGCCCGCGCGCGACGCCCGCGCAGTGCAGCGACGCGCAGGTGGCGGCCGTCACGGCGGCGATCGATTACGCGTTGGCGCATCCGTAGGGGACGTGCCGAGCCAAGCTCGACGTCGAGCGCGCGCCACGCTCGAGCTCGTGGCCGTGCCGGCTCACATGGGCGCGCCGACGCAGGGCCCGCTGAAGTGGGAGGGGGACTTCAGGGGGCGTGTCGGGCCTGTCGTGCCCCGGCGGCTGCGCCCCGGGGGGCAGGCTTCGGTGCATCGCCTGCCGCCTCGGCGATGGGCCGGGCGTACCTGACCAGCGATAGCAGCATCTTGCCCGGCTCTTCGTTCATGATTTCGTGGGCCGAGTTCTCGAACCAGACCAGGTGCTTGATGGGGGCGTGAAGGCGCTCGAACCATTCGGCCGCGACGCTCGCCGACACGTTGTAGTCGTGCCGGCCATTGAAGAGGAGCATCGGGCACTCAAGCCGGGTCACGTTGCTGAAGTCGGCCCGCAGCACGGCGGGGAACAGCTTCTCCTCGGAGAGCTCGTTGGCGGTCCATACCGAGGCCAGATCGGCATCCGTGTACTCCGGAGAGAGTGCGAAGCCCTCCGCTTCTGCCTGGCCACCCGTCCGCCCGTACACCTGTCCACCATAGAAGCCGAGCCACTTGCGCTGGATCGCGACGACGGGCAACTCGAGCGCAGCGCCATGCGCCGCATAGGGCGCAATCGATTGCAGCTCCCGGATTGCCTCTTCGTTTCCGGCTGCGCGTGCCCTGTCCATGGCAAAGCGCCATCCGCGCCGTTCGCTCTCCAGGACATCGGTCGCCTGTCCCATTCCGATATACGCGTGCAGCCATTCCGGGTGACGTCGCGCGACGGACAGGCCGAGAAAGCTGCCCCACGAATGACCGAGCAGGAAGATCTTCTCCTTGCCGAACTCCTCGCGTGCCCAGCGAATCATCTCCTCGGTATCGGCGAGCAACCGCTCCGCCGTCATGGTCGCCGCGACCGCGGAGGGGTCATTCGCCCGATAGGTTTTTCCGGCACCGCGCTGATCCCACTGGATGACGGTGAAGTACTCCTCCCACCCCCGCTGGAAGTACCAGCTCGTCGGCATCGACACGAAGCCCGGACCTCCGTGGAGCATCAGCAACACGGGATTGGCCCGGTCGACGCCGCGAATCGAGACCCATTGGTCGATCCCTCCGATGCGAATCTTCTCCAGCCGCTCCACGCCCATGGGGGTCACGATCCGGCGCAGGTTGGCGACGATGGCGGTCGCTTCGCGCCGGCTGCCGGGTCCAGCCTGCTCCCTGGCCGTGGGGGTTCCCGCACAGCTCGTCAGGAGGATGGCCAGGCAACAATTACGGAAGAAGTTCATCATCTCGGTCCTGGGACAGTACGCAGGTGCTCGCATGGGGGGCATCGCACAGCTCCTTCCCTTCTCTTCTGGCAGCGTAGGCTTGCACGAGCCTGACAGCCGATGATTGTCGCGGCGCCTTCGCTGCGGGAGGAGTAGCGTCCGCCGTCACGGAGGGGTCTCATGCGTGCGCTCCTTGTCGAGGATGAGCCGGAACTCGCGCGGCTGGTGGCAAATGAAGCGACGTCCCAGGGCTTCTCGGTCGACGTCGTGGCTTCGGTCACCTCGGCCCGTAGCGCGCTCCACCTGGGCGCCTACGCCATCGTGCTGCTGGACCGCCGCTTGCCTGATGGCGACGGCTTGTGCCTGATTCCCGAGATTCGTGCCAGGCAGCCGGAGGCGGGCGTGCTGGTGATCAGCGCGATGGGAGATGTCCCGGAGCGAGTCGCGGGCCTGGATGCGGGTGCGGATGACTACGTGGGAAAGCCTTTCCACGCAGACGAGCTGCGGGCGCGCATCCGCTCGGTGCTGCGGCGGCCTGCACAGGCGCGACAGCTACAGCCCGTGCGCTGCGGCGCCATCGAGTACGACCTCGGCTCCAGGCAGATGACGGTGCAGGGAAGGCCGCTGCTGCTTCGCAGGCGCGAGGCCTCGCTGCTGGCTGCCCTGATGCGCCGCGCGCGGCGGGTCGTCCAGCGCGACACCCTCATCAAGGAGGTCTACGGGTTCGACGAGGAGCCCAGTGCCAACACCCTGGAGGCGCACATCTCCAGGCTGCGACGGCGGCTCGAGGATTGTGGCGCGGGTGTGGTGCTGCACCCGGTCCGGGGCGTCGGCTACCTGATTGACGAGCCATGAAGCGTCTGACGGACTCCCTGGCGCCGCGCCTGATCGCGGCCGTCCTCGCAACGCAGCTCATCGTCATCACCGGGCTGATGCTGTTCTGGATGGTGTTCTCCCACGCCGTCTCGCACGACGACCTGTCCGCCGCGACCTCCCAACGTCGCGTTGCCGAGTCGATTACGCTGGACCCGGCAGGCGACCCTCGCATTGAGCCCTCAAGCGCGCTGCGCGCCTATCAGGCACGCCGTCCGCAGCTGGCCTACGCCGTCTACGTGGACGGCCGCCTCGTGCCCGGCTCATCGCAGTCGCTTGCCCAAGCGATCGCTCCACGCGGCTGGGCCGCGCCTGGTGCTAACCTCGAACCGGCGCCCACTCTCGACGACGTCTACCGGCACTTCCCCGACCTGCGGTGCGTGCAACTGCTCGGCGAGTGCGGAGATCCGGTGATCGCCTTCGGGGAGGGCCAGCGCGCGAACGTCTCGATGTTCCCGGTCCACGGCATCGGGACCGCGGTCGTCGTGACGAGCGGCAATCGCCTCGGACTGGATGACCTGCCCACGGCGCTGCTGACGCTGATTCCGCGCGTGATGAAGCTGTTGGGTTCGGCCGTTCTCGCCACCGTCCTCGTGCTGCCACTGATGCTGCGTCGCGCGCTACAACCCCTCACGAGGGCCGCCGACGCCGCATCCGGCATCGGCCTCGAGACGCTGGACCAGCGGCTGTCGCCCGACGGCGTGCCCAAGGAGATCAAGCCTTTCGTCACGGCCATCAATCAGCTGTTGGAAAGGCTCGAGAGCGGCGTCTCCCGCCAGCAACTGTTCGTCGCCAATGCCGCGCACGAGTTGCGCACCCCTGTGGCGATTCTCTGCGCCCGGCTCGACTCCCTGGGCGACAGCCCCGCCACGCGGGACCTGCGGCGCGATGCGACGCGGCTGGGGCTGATGGTCGACCAACTGCTCGCGGCTTTCCGCATGCAGGGACAGACCCCGGCGGATTGGAGGGCGCTGGATATCGTCCAGCAACTGCGTGAGCTGATCAGCGACATGGCGCCGCTGGCGCTGCGGAGCGGACGCGCCATCGCCCTGGAAGCCGCATCGTCCTCCGAGATGGTGCTGGGACAGGCCGATGGCCTTCGGTCGGCGTTGGCCAACCTGCTCGACAATGCGCTGCGCGCCGAGCCCGCTGGCGGGACGGTGATTGTCAGGATGGAGGCCAGCACGTCCAGCATCACGGTCGACGTCGTCGATCACGGCCCCGGCGTCGAGGAGTCCGACCGAGAGAACATCTTCGAACCGTTCTGGCGCCGGGAAGGTCAGTGGAGTGGAACCGGGCTGGGATTGGGCATCGCCCGCCGCATCTCGGAAGGTCACGGCGGCAGCCTTCAGCACCTGCCCACGGAAGGCGGCGGCGCGACTTTCCGGATGCGGGTGCGAAGAGCTCCCGCATGAAGGCGCGTTGCCCCGGCAGCGTGCTGCAAGGATTGAGGCGCGTACTGGCGCTCCTCGCCGCGCTGCCCGGGGCCGCGATGAACCAGGTCCCAGCTTGTCGGGGGGAGCCACGGTAACGCTGCTGCTCAATGCGCGGGTGCTGCTGGCGGTCCTTCAGCGCATCCTCGGACACTCCTCGCCCACCGTTGCGGCAAGTGTCTCTGGGCACCTTGATGCGGTGGGCGGCCCGCAGGGGGCGCCAGTGGTTCGGAATCTGGTGCGGCCGGTGGCCCCACGGGAGCGGGGGGGTCTCACACGGGTGCATCTTGTGGCTGGGACGGGATGGCCCCCTGCCTGATTGGCACGCATAAATCCCCGATCAATTCGCGTCGGGTGGCTACTTCTTCAGTGGCGCTGAGTGCGCCTCCGAATGATTCGACGTTGGGGGGCCTCTCCGGCGATCCAGCGCGTTGGCTCCTGCTCATGCGAACTCACTTTCTCGCGCTGTTCCCTGAGCTGCTGCTCTCTCTTGGTCCTGCATGCGGAGACTCAGTGGCAGGGGATGACGTCGATGGCCAGGACGCTGGCTGCGACGCCGGTTCTGAACCGATTCCGCCCCGAGTGGTGGATGTCTCAATCAGATGTAACGAGGATCCGGCCTTCTTCAACTATCGACTGCAATGTCTGTCTGTGGTGGCGGGATGCTACGACTGCAACCTCTTGGGGCAGCCCATTGAGGGCGGTGAACCGGTGGCGTTTATTTCAAGCCGGCACGAGTGCAGCGGGGAGTCTTGCGGCACGCTGGTTGGACATGGGCCGCTGCCTGCTGAATTCTACTCACATCTCATCGTGCAGACGGGGTGGTGTGGGGCAGAGGGTGAAGCAATGGAGGTCACGGACGAGCGCGTCGTCGCGCTCAACAACGGTGGCGGAACTCAGCGGGGCCCGCTCAATGGACAGACACCCCCGGAGAGATTCCCGAGGAATTGCAAGGCATTGAGGGGAGTGGGCCCTCCTGGATTCGAACCAGGGACCAATCGGTTATGAGCCGGGGTGGGGCCGGTTGGCAGGGGCTCGCAGGCCCTGGCAGCGCTTCGCAACCTGCGGAAAGGATTGGGGTTTCTCCGGGAGTTGGGGCGGTGCCGGTTGGCACCGTTTCCACGGCTTCGACTGGGCGTGGTGCGCCGGTGGTGCGGAATTTGGTGCGGCCGGTGGCCCCCCCGATGCTCACGGTGCGCGAGGTGGCGGAGGAGTTGGCCGTGTGTCGGGCAACCGTCTACGCGCTCCTTGAACGAGGGGAACTGGAGCGGGTGTGGGTCGGGCGTTCCATTCGCATCCCGGCAGCGTCGCTAGATGCGCTTCTCGCCCGAGGGGCACGTTGACGCGTGGCCGCTGGTTCCCGGTTCCTGGCCCTATGGTGGGAACCGGAACTTTCTAAGCACTGCATCCCAGGGAGCGCCCTCATCGGCTGCCCGAACCAGCCGCGAGCGTTTGCTTGGGAAGAACCGTTGTAGATATCTCCGGTTCGGCGCGTGCAAGCATCGCACTTCAGGGCGCGGTCAACTCGCACTTGCCGAACGAGATGCCACCGCGCCCGTGGTCTTCAATGAAGTCCAGATTGCGGAATACCTGAAGGTTGAACTGGGACCGGAAGATGTAGAATTTCTTGATCTTGACGAACGGATCGACCTCTACGCGATCGACCTTGTAACGGTCGCAAGTGACTTGCCCCGCGATTAGGGAGAAACCGCAGCGAGATATGAACGTCCCCTTCGCTGTCTCCTCGATTAAGTTGTGAAACTTCAATTTCTCCAGTTCGGCTGCCGTGTATTCATAGTCAACGGATAGCTTGCGATTGACTGTGCAGCGATATTCAACCGCTGTTGCAGTGGCAGACAAACCCACTGTCAGGAAGAAGAGAATGTTCTTCATGTGGATGTCGTTAGTCGGGAGTGAGGGCTCTTGGGATTGTGCGGCTTCTCATGTTTTGTGTCGCGTGACAGAAAGCAGTGTCAGCGAGAGAGCGCATCTCTGAATTCTTGGCGACCTGCTTGGCCACAAAGCGAAGCTTCATGACTAGCCAGAGGCGCTTGGATCAACGCGCTCCATACGGGCGTTGGGGTGTCCACGGAATCATCGTTATGACCCGCGCGCAGTTAATGTCCTTGGCAGGGAACGAATAGGGGTTGTTCGGGTCTGTGGTGTACGACGTCCCAATGTATTCCTGCCCTCCCGCTCCGCACATCTCGCGGTCAGGCGATTCAACAACCGACACGCGTGCATACGTCCACACTTTCTTCGTGGAGTCGTATGCAAGAGAGTGAACACGTCCTACTTCGCAGGCTCCAGCGGCTGGCCATTCCCCCCGCCAGCGATACTCGCCAACCTTGCGGAACGTGACTTCCCAATCGGCGTGGGCGATCGTGCAAGCCGTAGGACTCGCCTTTTCGTTGCGGTGCCGAGATATGCGCAATTGCCGAAACTGACAGGTAAGGGCATCGGAAGGAGGTTGGTAAGTCTTCTCAATCACACAGGTTACCAATGTGCTGTCGACCGTTTTCCCTCCGCCCTCGTGCTCTTTGTCGGGTGCTGACATCAAAAACCGGACCGGATGTGGAGGCGCCTCGCTCGGTTGGGCGTGAGCGGTGGCAGCCGAAAGGAAAATCAGGAGGAGAACGGAGCGCATACCCACCGAGGCTAGGTGGGACACGGAGGTTGGGGCAATGGGCCTCAGGTATTGCAGTCCTTCTGAGCACCCGTTCAGTGGACCCGTACTTCGGTGTTGGGGAGAATAGAGGGATGCGTTTTCTCCCCTGCTTGGTCCTAGTGGTGACTGGTGCTGCTGAGGCCGCGCACCCGCCCAGTGAGGGCGGGAAGAATGGACTCGCGTACATGTCGGCTCTGCTCTATTCACCAGACTCGGTCGACACGATGTCGATGGAGTGTCGACCTACTGCCGCAGCACGGAATTCACTCCGTGAGGTCGACTGCGTCTTCTCCCACTTGCTGGTGACAAAGGAGGTTTCCCCAACACCCCAGGAGATTGCCGAAGGGGAGGCCGAACTCCGCAAGCGCTATGCTGGAGATGAGGGGGTCAGGAAGGCATATGCGTCGTGCCGCAGCGGGCTAGCGTACCTCAATGAGGTGCAGACCGTTACCACAGAGCCGTCCAAGCTAGCCTACCTTGAGCGCGAGCGGGCCTCGCTCACGAGGGTGTGCGAGTGCAGTACCTCCGACTGCGTTGTCGCGGCGATGCTTGATTTGCTCGTTGAGCCGCGACACGCCTGCTCGATCACCCACACGCGGTTTGAACGCGTGTTCAAGCGGGAATCGAAGAACAAGTGGGTGAGCGTTTCCGGGCCCGGTGGCCTGTGCGGCATTGTTCTGACGCTCGTCCTCACATACGATCCCAAGGAAGAGAACTGGACGTACACCCAGACGCGCGTTGTCACCTCCGATGACGCGACATGCAAAGAGTTCACGCCCCAAGTCACGGCATACTCGCACCACCGCTACATGCGGCGCGCCCTGATGAACTGCGAGACCATCAAGCGGCTTTTGCCGTAGGGCCTTCAAAGCGCTCTCGCTGGTGGTCAATTCGGCTCAGTACGGGGCTTCCTCAAGGCAGGACGGCTCGCGTCGTGCCATGCCCCTGGAGCAGAGACCGCTGGAGCATCCGCGCCCAGCGTTCCCTGCGTCAGCGGTGCCGCTCCCCTGGAGCTAGGACGCGGGAGCAGACGGCGTGGATTCGCTCGGGCTCTTACCCTGGGAGGCCTCGGAGGACTCGGAAGCGGGTCCGCGCGCCCGCTTCGTGCCCTTGCGCGCGCGCTTCTTCGGGGGCTCTTGGGCTTCGCCTCCCTGGGCACTCCACATGACCAGGGGAAGCCGTAGATGGCCCGATGCGAACAGGACGATATCCCCGGAGCATTCGCCGCTTGTCGTTGGGTCCTCCACCGCATTGTGGGGGGCCCACAAGTGGGCGGGGCTCTCCTCGTTGCGAATCACGCGCCGCAGTTGCCCAAGGCGTTCTGTCACCAGGGCCAGGATGGAGAAGATGCCCGAGGGAGCCTCTCTCTCGTGCGCGCTGTCTAGCGCCTTATTGGCCATGAGATCCGCGAGGAGTTGAGCCCCCCGTGTAGCTCCCGCCACGGTGGCCAGTTCCAAGTCGACGCTCACCACCAGTGGGGCAGTGCTGAATCCGCTCTCTTCGGTCATGTAGGCCGTCCTTTCGTCGGTTGGCGCCTGCTAAATTGGTAGCTCAAGAGCTACCTTCGTTCGAAGCTACCATGAGCCATGTAGTTCATGAACTGTGTAGTTCAAGAACGACCTTGGGTAAGCCGGTGTCGTGCCCACAGGGAAGAGTCCCACCAAGCGCGGTCGTTCCGAGGTCTGGACGCGAGGCCCGACAGCCCGTGCCATCATGCGAGAGCTGCGGCGCCTCGGGGAACGGCTCCGGCAGCTCCGACTTGAGCGGGGCCTCACTCAGGAGCAGGCCGCCGAAGCTATCGGCGTCCACCCGAAGCACATCATCAAGATGGAGCAAGGGGGCGCAAACGTCACGGTGGCCACGCTGGTAGCAGCGTCCGTGGCGTTCAAGGTGCCACTCCGTGCGCTGTTCCCGGATTCGGATGAGGAGAACACCAGCAAGTGAGGAGGCCAGCGTCGCGCCATCCAGGGGCCGATAAGCCCCCAGTTAGGGGCTGGAATCGGCCCTTCGGTGCAGTGCCGGAGGGACGTAAGGAGCCGCAATCATGAGTGAAAACCCGGATACGCCCCCACCCCCCTCCCCCCGGCAGCGGCGGCGGCGGCGGCGGCTAGCGAGCCTCGGGAACGTGAGGACCGGGCTCGCCGACTGCCTCCGCGCGCTGGAAGACGGCACCATGGAAGCCAGCAAGGCACGAGCGCTCATTTACGGGTACTCGGTACTTGCTGGCGTCATCCAGGGAACCGAGTTGGAGGAGCGCCTCGGCAAGCTCGAATCCGCAGCCAGGCACGAGGGCTCCCCCCTCGCGGGAGGGCTGGCGTGCGCGCGTTAAGGTTGCGTTCCCGAATCGAAGCCCTGGAGCACCGCGCAAGCCGGGATGCGCCCGCCTTTGCCGTGGTGGACCTGTACGAGGACGACGACGAAGCAGCGGCGGAGCGTTGGCTCAGCGAGTTCGAAGCCAGCGCTCCTCATTGCGTCGCAGTGGTTATCAGGCTGGCGCTGCCTCGCCCACCGGGCAGGCTCCCGCTCTGGGCATCAGCCCATGGCGGCCAATCGCGCTAAGAAGAGCGGTGCGCGGGCACGGCCGGCCAGCCGGTCATGATCCCCCCAGACGTGGCAGCCCGCGCCCCTTTCGCTTTCTGGGGAGCGCCTGGGGGCGCCATGCCGAAGCAGCAGCCGACAACACCCGTCCGTGGGCAGAACTCTGGCTCCGAGCAAAGCGCTCAACTGCGCGCAGACGTCGAGGCAGCCTGGAACCTTGAGGCGCTCAGATCGTGGATTGGTGAGCGACGTAGTAATCCCAAGGGGCACACCGCTCCGCCGCCGAGCATGCGGATTCTTGAGGCGCGAGTCACGGATGCGGTCAGGCGGCACGCGCGCCGAGTCGAGTCCCACCGCGCGCCCAGCGCCCGCGTGCCCAGCCGGCCCGCTGACGTGATTGCTGCGACCTACTTCTCGCCCCTCGAAGTGCTGGAGTGGATTGCAAGGCACCTCCCGGCAGCGCAGCGAACGTTTCTCAGTGCTTCGGATTCCGACGAGCGCCTGTGTGATGACGTTTTGGATGCGGTAGTGGCTCAGGCGGTCGGTAACGAGCAAGGGCTTGCGGTGCCGGAACTGCGCGCCCGTGCGAGCGCGCTCGGCTGGGCGCTCGTGTCGCCCGCTCAGTACGCTGCCTTCTACCGAGAGGAGGTTCTCCCTGCATGGAGCCGGATGGGCGGCGAGGTCAGGCGGTGTCCGGAGTGCGGCAGCTCATTCGCGCTTCGCGATAAGCGGCAGCGCTACTGCTCCGATACCTGCTCCGCGCGTCAGCGGAATCGAAGCCGTCAAAAGGTCGGGAAGGGGCGCTCGGCGGCGGAGACGGCCGCAAAGCGGGTCGCAGACCGACTTCAGCGCCATTTGCGGTCCTGCAAGGTATGCAATGCCGGCCGCTTCTGCCCCTCCCAGGAGGCCATGCTTCAAATGGACGATGCGCTCTCCCATCGAAGCTACGACGTGACGCCGGAGCTTGTGGAGGAGATGCAGGCAGGCAGGGGCCGGAAGCGGAAACGGAGCGCGGGCTGAGATGGCGTAAGGCGCTTACGGTTTCGTCCTAAGTTGCCGAAACAACATCGGTTTTTGGCGTGTCCTTGGCGGGTCTTTCACCTGTCGAGGAGGAGCCGATGGCGCCAAAGCTCGATAGTGCAACCCTGAGGCGGCTGGCAGTACGCGCAAGCGTCTGCCCGGCCACGATTCGCAAGGTCTACGAGGGACTCCCCGTGCGGGGCCTCGCGAAGTACCGCGCCCTCGCGGCGCTTGAAGAAGCGGGACTCAAGCCTGCGCCTGTCCAGAGGAGGCGCGACCGTGAAGGGGGCGGCCCCTCGCTCCGAATCCTCCCGAACGCTGACCGCAAGGGGGGCGCATGAGGTCCGCCCTGCTAGAGTGGATGGATCAGGTGAAGGCGCAGGGTGTGCGGCGCGTGGCCCACGCCTTCGGGGTCATGTCGCTTGGCCGCAATGGGCTGTCGCCGTGCCCAGCATGTTCAGCGGTCACGCGGCACCCGAGCCGACGCGACAAGCGAGGGGCAGTAGGGGTCAGGGCAGACGACTCCGGCTGGGAGTGCTTCGAGTGCGGAGAGCGGGGCGATGCGCTGCACCTCGCGTCCTGGTGCGTTTCGGGCAAGCGGCGGCCTACCGGAACCGAATGGGGCACACTCCGAAGCGCCTGCGCAGAGCGCGGCCTCTGCGTGTCGGACTCGTGGAACACGGTCCCTGTCGCTCCGATGCACTCTTGGGCGCCTCTGTCGGCCAAGCACGAGGCGCGCCCAGTGCGCCCTGTTGCGGCCGAGGTGGTGGAGGTCTGGGACTCCGCGCGGCCAGTAACGGAAGTCGTTGATGTGAGCGCCTGGCTCGCCTCGCGAGGGCTCGACGCGGGCGACGTAGAAGGCAGGGACCTCGCTCGGGCCCTGCCCGAGGGGGCCGCTCTGCCGCGCTGGGCGCGCTTCCAGGGCCAGTCTTGGAGCCGGAGCGGTCACCGGCTGATCGTGCCTATGTGGGACGCAGCGGGGACACTGAGAAGCCTCCACGCTCGCAACGTGAGGTCGGATGTTCCACCCGGGAGCAAGGCTGCGAGCCCGGCAGGAGCAGAGCTGCGCGGTCTCGTGATGGCTGATGCCCTCGGGAGACGCATGCTTGAGGGGACGACACTGGCGGACGGCTCGCCTGCATCGGAGTTGGTCGAGGCAAGCGGCCTTTGGGTCATGGAGGGAGTGCCGGACTTCCTCACGCGCGCCACGGACTACAGCGAGGCCTCCGAGGGCGCTCCTGCTGTGCTGAGCGTCCTGTCGGGAAGCTGGACCACCGCCCTCGCTGCGCGAGTGCCCAACGGCACCATCGTAGCCATCGATACGCATCAGGACGCAGCGGGTGAGCGGTACGCGCGGACCATCGCTGCCACCTTGGCCGAACGGTGCAGGCTCAAGCGACAGAGCGCGGGGAGGGCCTCGTAATGGGGGGCATGGACGCGAACGCCCGCAGGCGCGCCGGTGAACGGGCGCCTGCTCTCGCCGACCTTCCTGATCTCGGGGCAGATGAAGCGCAAGCTGCCGTGAGCAATGCCCCAGCGGAGATGGAGCGCCCTCCCATGGTTCCGGTACTGCATCCGCGCGCTCTCCACGGCTTGGCTGGGGACCTAGTGCGAACCATCGGGCCGCACACCGAGGCCGATCCTGCCGCCATCCTGGTCCAGTTCTTGGTCGCAGCGGGCAACACGATGGGGCGGTTCCCATGCTTCAACGTCGAGGCGGATTGGCATCACACCAACCTCTTCGCAGCTATCGTCGGCCAGAGTTCCAAGGCCAGAAAGGGGACCTCCTGGTCATGGGTGGATCGGGTTCTGGCGGCTGCCGATCCGGAGTGGAGCCCCCGCCTTCAAACAGGCCTCAGCTCAGGTGAAGGACTCATTCATGCCGTTCGCGATGGTGCTGGCGAGGACCCTGGTGTCACCGACAAGCGGTTGATGGTCGTGGAGGAGGAGTTCGCTTCCGTCCTCCGACGAATGAACCGGGAGGGCAACACTCTCTCCTCAGTTCTTCGCGCGGCATGGGGCTCAGGCTCGCTTCAGGTTCTCACGAAGAGAACTCCCCTGCGTGCAACCGACACGCACCTGTCCGTCGTGACGCACATCACGATCCCTGAACTGCGAGCGTTGCTCACGTCCACGGACATAGCCAACGGCCTCGCGAATCGCTTTCTGTGGGTGTTCGCGCGCCGTTCCAAGTTCCTGCCTGAGGGCGGGAACCTCGAAGATAATTCGCTTTCTTCGCTTTCTTCGCGCCTCGCCGACGTTCTGCGCTGGGCTCAGGAAGTGGGGGAACTGAAGAAGACGGATGCGGCCAGGACGCACTGGGGCCGGGTCTATGAGTCGCTCTCCAGCGACATGCCCGGCTTATTCGGTCAGGCCACGTCACGCGCTGAGGCGCAGGTTGTGAGGCTCTCGTTGCTCTATGCTCTGCTCGACAAGGCGGATGCTATCGATGAGGAGCACCTCTCTGCCGCCTTGGCGCTCTGGCAGTACGTGAGCGACAGCGCCCGCCACATCTTTGGTGATGCCCTGCAAGACCGGAAGGCGAACCGTATTCTGGGCGTGCTCCGGGAGCGCCCCGAGGGCTTGGCGCGTTCCGAGATAGTGGACCTCTTCAAGGGGCATGCTGCGAAGGCAGACCTTGATGCGGCCCTGAACATTCTCTCTGATGCTGGGCTGGCCCACATGGAAGCGCAACCGAGTGGTGGCCGCCCGACCGAGCGGTGGTTCCACGGTCCCGCTCCAGCGAAGAAAGCGAAAGAAGCGAAGTATGTCCCGCCTTCGGGCACTGCCACGGAGCGCGAGCCATGAGCAGTCACCTCGAACCGCTCTGGAAGGTGCAGGACGTTGCCCGCTTCCTCTCTATGTCCACCTCCTGGGTTTACAAGGAAGCCGAGGCGGGACGGCTCCCCTGCGTGCGCATTGGCGCGGCGCTCCGGTTCCGGCCCGAGGAGATCCGCGCGTTCCTTGAGCGCCAGCGTGTGCCCCGTGGGTCGGTCATCCCGTTGCGTAGATAGGAGGTTAAGTGCATGCTTGAATCTATGGGAACGTCACCTCGCCCGCGCTCCAAGCGCGGCACGCCTGCTCCGGAAGTGCTCACACTGGCAGACCTCCGGCGGCTCCGTGGCCTCACTCAGGTTGAGGTGGCCGCCGCAGCGGGGATGGACCAGTCCGAGCTTTCCAAGGCGGAACGCCGGACGGGCCACCGGGTTTCCACGCTCCAGCGCTACGTCGAGGCGCTCGGGGGCAGGCTGGAAGTGTTCGCCCGTTTCGGCTCGAAGCGCGTTCGCCTCAAGGGGGTATGAGCATGGCCACCATCTTCAAGCGCGATGGCTCCTGGGTGGTGAAGTGGAAGAACGGGGCGGGGCGGTGGGTGCAGCATCGAACCAACTGCGCCACGAAGCTCGCGGCCCAGGAACTCGCACGCGAGTTGGAGCGCAAGGCCGAGTTCCAGCGCCACGGGCTGGAGCCCATCGAAGGCCCTGTTTCCCTCACCTTCAGGGAGTTGCTTGACTGGTACGCGCAGAACTTCTCCGGGCAGCTTCGCTCCCAGGGAGATCGGCGCGCGGCCGACAAGCACCTTCGGCCTCGTCTGGGTTCCTTGACCCTTCCCGAAGTGACAGCAGCCCGCATCGATGAGGCGCTCGCCGCCGCAGCCGCCGACCTCGCGCCCAAGTCGGTCAACAACCTGCGCGGCTTCGCTCAGGGCCTATTCTCCAAAGCCATTCAGCGCGGACTTTGGAAGGGCGCCAACCCAGCGGATGCCGTTCCCCGGCGCAAGGTGCCCAAGCGCGCCCCGTCCTACCTCAAGGCCGAGGAGGTGGGGCCGGTGCTTGCCCAGGTGCCTCCCGAGTGGCGGTGCCTGTTCGCCACGGCCGTCTATACCGGGATGCGGCGGGGCGAACTCGTGGCCCTCCAGAAGGTGGACGTAGACCTTGAGCAGGGGGAAATCCTCGTCACGAGGAGTTGGGATGCGGGCACCACGAAGAGCGGGCGGGCCCGTGTCGTTCCCATCCACCACGAATTGCGGCCCTACCTCGTCCATGCGATGCGTGAGAGCCCCTCGGGATTGGTATTCCCTCGCCCGGATGGCTCGATGCACTCCCCAAACGTGGACCTTGCCGCGCTGCTCCGGTCCGCGATGAACCGAGCCCAGCTTGTCGAAGGGTGGAGCCACAAGTGCCGCCGTTGTGGAAACGTCGAGCACGCGTCCTCGTCCGACGTGCGCCGCTGCTCCAAGGGGGGCTGCGGTGTCCTGCTGTGGCCCGCGCCCACGCCGCGCGCCATCCGTTTCCACGACCTGCGCCACACCACGGCAACGCTGCTGCTCAAGGCGCGGGTGCCGCTGGCGGTCGTGCAGCGCATCCTCGGGCATTCCTCGCCCACCGTCACGGCAGGCGTCTATGGGCACCTCGATGTGGAGGACATGCGCGCGGGACTGGAGCAGCTCAGCTTCCAGCCGTCCCAGGAGCCCCTTGCGCAGGTGCTCTCGCTGGCTGTGGGCGGCCCGCATGGTGCGCCGGTGGTGCGGAACTCAGCGGATGTCGCTCAATGGACAGACGCCCCCGAAGAGATTCCCGAGGAATTGCAAGGCGTTGAAGGGAGTGGGCCCTCCTGGATTCGAACCAGGGACCAATCGGTTATGAGCCGACAGCTCTAACCGCTGAGCTAAGGGCCCTCATGCGCCAGCCAACCGCGTGACGGATTGCATATCCCCGGGCGTGCAGTCCTGGCAAGGGGCGTCGTTCCACCCCTCCTCAGCGCTTCCGCTTCGCTCCCACACCCGGTGCCGGCGCCTCGCGTGGCACCTTCACGCGGATAGTGTCCCCGCGCTGCGTCACCTCCACGCCCTCGGCCCGCAGGCGCCGTGCCTGCTCCTGGGCCACCTGGGGCGCCAGCGTCCCGTCCGAGCGGGTGACGCGCCACCAGGGCAGCGGCAACCCGGGCTGGTGGGGCAGGGTGGCCATCTCCCGGCCCACGCCCCTGGCGGCCCCAGGACGGCCCGCATAGAGCGCCACCTGGGCATAGGAGCGCACCTGCCCGCGCGGAATCGCCCGGACCGCCTGCCACACCGCCTTCGAAAAGGGCGGGGGAGCCTTCTTCGCTTCGGCCTTCGGTGTCTTCGTCTTCGTTCGGAGCGCCACGGCCCCGGACTCTAGAAACACGAAGGCCCCCGGTCCACGAATGGAGCGGGGGCCCACGTTTCAGCTCAGCTCAAGCCCGGCTCAGCTCTCCACGAAGGAGCGCAGGCGCTTGGAGCGGCTCGGGTGGCGCAGCTTGCGCAGCGCCTTGGCCTCAATCTGACGGATGCGCTCGCGCGTCACCTCGAAGTCCTGGCCCACCTCTTCCAGCGTGTGGTCGGACTTCTCGCCGATGCCGAAGCGCATGCGGAGCACCTTCTCCTCACGCGGCGTCAGCGTGGCCAGCACCTTCCGGGTCTGCTCCGCCAGGTTCATGTTGATGACCGCGTCCGCCGGCGACACGAGGCTCTTGTCCTCGATGAAGTCACCCAGGTGGCTGTCCTCTTCCTCGCCAATCGGCGTCTCCAGGGAGATGGGCTCCTTGGCGATCTTCAGGACCTTGCGGACCTTGTCGAGCGGCAGCTCCATCTTCTCCGCGATCTCCTCCGGCGTCGGCTCGCGGCCAATCTCCTGCACCAGGTAACGGCTGGTGCGGATGAGCTTGTTGATGGTCTCGATCATGTGCACCGGGATGCGGATGGTGCGGGCCTGGTCCGCGATGGCGCGGGTGATGGCCTGCCGAATCCACCAGGTGGCGTAGGTCGAGAACTTGTAGCCGCGCTTGTACTCGAACTTGTCCACGGCCTTCATCAGGCCGATGTTGCCCTCCTGGATGAGGTCCAGGAACTGCAGGCCGCGGTTCGTGTACTTCTTCGCGATGGACACCACGAGGCGCAGGTTGGCCTCCACCAGCTCGCTCTTGGCGCGCTCGGCGCGGCGCTCACCCAGCCGGATGGCGTCGTAGTTGCGGCGCAGCGACTCGACGGGGAGGTTGGCCTCCTCCTCCACCTTCTTGATCTTCCGCACCGCCGTGCGCACGTCGCGGTCCAGGACCTCCAACTGCTCCGGCGTGAGGTTGAGCTGCTTCTGCAGCTTCTTGCCGATGTTGGGGTTCTCCCGCGACTCCTTCAGCTGCGGGCGCAGCTCCTTCATGGAGCAGTCGTAGCGGCGCTCCAAATCACGCAGCTCGTCCTCGGCCTTGTCGACGCGCTCGATGAGGGCCTTGAGGTTGATGACGATGCGGTCCACCTGCTTCTTGTTGAGCCGCATCTCCTCCAGGACCTCCATCATCTTGGTCCGGAGGTCCTTCATCTCCTGCTTCACTTCCTTCTTGCGCACCTCGGTCAGCTTCTTCTTGGAGGACAGCTCCTCCTCCAAGACGTCGCAGTCCTGGGCGAACTTGCGGAAGCGCTCGATCTGCTTGCAGATCTGCTCAATCTTGTTCAGCTCGCTCTGCGCCAGCTGCGCGGGAGCGTCACCCTCGCCGACCTCCTCGGGCGCCTCGTCGGCACCCTCGGCCTGGGCCTCTTCCGGCGCGTCCTTGATGACGTCGCGCACGCGCAGCTTGGCCGTCTTCAGCTTGTTGCCGATGTCGAGGATCTCCTCGACGGCGACCTTGCACGCCAGCAGCGCGCGGAGGACTTCCTTCTCACCCTCCTCGATGCGCTTGGCGATTTCGACCTCGCCCTCGCGGGTGAGCAGGCTGACGCTGCCCATCTTGCGCAGGTACAGGCGCACCGGGTCGTTCGACTTGCCGCCCGGCTCGTCGTCCTCGTCCTTCTCGTCCTCGTCGGCGTCTTCCTTCTCTTCCTCGACGGTGACGGTGGGCTTGATTTCGTTGTTCTGAGCGGCCTTCTGCGCGTCGACAATCTCGATGTCGTTGTCGCCGAACATGCTCATCACGTCGTCGATCTGATCGGACGACACGATGTCGGCGGGGAGCGCGTCATTGACCTCGTCGTACGTGAGGAAGCCCTTCTCACGGCCCGCGGCGAGCAGGTCCTTGACCTCCTTACGCTCGGCGACCGGATCCTCCTCGATGTCGTCCTCGACGGCGTCGGGGTCCACCTGGACGGCGGCGGCGGCCTCTTCCGCGGCCTCCTCCGGGTCGACGTCATCGCCCATGGCCGGGGCCACGCCCTTCTTCTTCTTCTTGAGCTTCTCCGTCGCCTCGGCGACGACGTCCCTCGCGGCGAGTTCTTCCTTCTCCTCGGCGCCCGTCTTGGCCCCCTTCGCCGCGGCACCGTCCGGAGCCTTCTTCTTGCGGATCACCGGATCCACCTTCTTCTTGGTGGGCTTCACGGACGCCTTCGAGGGCTTCTGCGTCGGCATTCGGGTACTTCTCCTTGAGCAAATTCAGGGGCTTGAGGCCTGGGCGAGCCGGCCGATCTACCGCAAAGTCAGGGTTTCTTACAAACGCGAACTCAAACCGGTTGCATGGGCGCCTTTGTTCCCGAGGAGGCAGGCTTGAGCTCCTCCAGGACACGCTTCTTGAGCGCCAACAGTTCCACGCGCTCCGCCAGGAGCTGGCGCGTCTCCTCTGTCAGGTCGAACGCCCCCGGCGTCTGCTCCGTCGCCCGCTTTATATAAACGAGCCGCTCGTCAATGCGCCGCACCATGATTTCCCTGCAGATGGAGAGGAACGCCGCCTCCAGGGGGACGGGCTCCGAGGGGAGCTGCCGCAGCGCGCTCTCAACGCCGCGCTTCACGGCTTCCGAGGATTCAAAGAGCGCGTCGTTGGCGCCGTGTCCCGACGTCGCGTGCGCCAGCGCCATGCGCAGGCCCATGTGGGACAGCTCGTCACACACGCGGAAGGTGTCCCGCGCCATCAACCGTGGCTCTTTCAACACCGCGCCCACGTAGAAGCACTCCAGCGCGGGGGGCGGCTTCTCCAGGGGCGGGGCTG
>NZ_JABXEP010000269.1:0-6360 GCF_013372605.1 Myxococcus sp. AM009 | reverse complement strand
CCTCGGGGAAGCCCCTCCGCCCCCCACCGTGAACGCGGACCTGGGGAAGCAGGTGAGCGCCCTCGTGGTCGAGGCCGCGGCCTCCGTCCTCAAGATGAACGCCGCGGACGTGGAGCTCGACACGGACCTGCGCGACTTCGGCTTCGACTCCGTCTCCATCACCCAGCTCGCCGGCAGGCTGCGCGAACAGCTCGCCGTGGACCTCACGGCGTCGATGCTCTTCGAGCATGACCGGCTTGGCTCGCTCGTCGAGCACCTCCTCACCGAGCACTCCGCTGCGCTGAACGCGCGCTTCGCGGTGGTGCGTCCCCCAGAGCCGGCGCGCACCTCCCTGGAGCCTCGCACGCCCGCTCCAGAGGTCCGCCCACCCGAGCCCGCTCCGGCGCCACGCGCCCCCATGCCGGAGCGGCCCACACCTGCTTCGCCCGCGCCACGCGCCGCGCGCGCTGGGACGGAGCCCATCGCCATCATCGGCATGGGTGGCAGCTTCGCGCGCTCGCCCGACCTCGACACCTTCTGGCGGCACCTCGAGCAGGGCACCGACCTCATCGAGGAGGTTCCGCCGACGCGCTGGGACTGGCGCGCCCTTGAGGGCAATCCCCTGAGCGAGCCGAATCGGACCCACATCAAGTGGGGGAGCTTCATCGACGAGGTGGAGCACTTCGACGCCGCCTTCTTCCGCATCACCCCCCGCGAAGCGGCGCTGATGGACCCCCAGCACCGCCTCTTCCTCCAGCTCGCATGGAACACCCTGGAGGACGCTGGCTACCGGCCCAGCTCGCTCGCGGGGACGAAGACGGGCGTGTTCGTGGGCATCGGCACGACGGACTACCACGACCTGCTCCGGGACTTCGGCGTCGCGGCGGACGCGCACACCGCCACGGGGAAGGCCCACTCCGTCCTTCCCAACCGGCTCTCCTTCCTGCTGGACCTGCACGGCCCCAGCCTCCCGGTGGAGACCGCCTGCTCCAGCTCCCTGGTCGCCATCCACCACGCCGTGCAGTCGCTGCGCTCGGGCCAGAGCGAGCTGGCGCTCGTCGGTGGCGTCAACCTCCTGCTCAGCCCGCACCTCTACTTCGCGTTCAGCCGCGCGGGCATGCTGGCCGAGGACGGCCGCTGCAAGACGTTCGACGCCCGCGCCAACGGCTACGTCCGGGGTGAAGGGCTCGGCGCGCTCCTGCTCAAGCCCCTGTCGCGCGCGGAGGCGGACGGGGACACCATCCACGCCGTCATCCGGGGCACGGCCATCAACCACGGTGGCCGGGCGCAGGCGCTGACGGCCCCCAACCCCACGGCCCAGGCGGAGCTGCTGGTGGCGGCCTACGAGGATGCCCAGGTCGACCCCGCCACGGTCGGCTACATCGAAGCGCACGGCACGGGCACGCGCCTGGGTGACCCCATCGAGGTCAATGGCCTGCGCATCGCCTTCGAGCGGCTCTCTCAGCGCTGGGGCCGTCCCCCCTCCGCCCAGCCGCACTGCGCGCTCGGCTCGGTCAAGACGAACATCGGGCACCTGGAGACGGCCGCCGGCATCGCGGGGGTCCTCAAGGTGGTGCTGGCGTTGCGGCACCGCACCCTGCCCGCGAGCCTCCACTTCCAGACGCCCAACCCCGAGCTCCGGCTGGAGGGCGGCCCCTTCTACGTCAACGCGGACACCCGCCCCTGGCCCGCGCCCGGGGACGAAGAGGCTTCGCGCCGCGCTGGCGTGAGCTCCTTCGGCTTCGGTGGAACCAACGCGCACGTCGTCCTGGAAGAGTACCGGCCGGCGGCGCCCTCACCGGAAGCCGTCACGGGTCCGCAGTTGGTGGTGCTGTCCGCACGGGAGCCCACCACGCTGCGCGCCGCCGCCAGCCGCTTGCGCGCCGCCCTGCGCCGCCCGGAGCCCCCGCGCCTGGAGGACGTGGCCTATACCCTCGCGGTGGGGCGCGAGGTCCTGGACGAGCGACTGGCCATCGTGGCGCACAGCCTCGATGAGCTCACCGCGCGGCTCGACGCCTGGCTGGAGCGTGGCGACACCACGCAGGTCCACGCCGGCCGCGCCGAGGCCACGCGATGGGATGACCTGCTGCTCGGAGGCACGGCCGGGGCCACCTTCCTGGAGGCCCTGATGTCGGGCGGCGAGTTGGACCGGCTCGCCCGCCTCTGGGTGGGTGGGGCCCTCGACGACCTGTCGCGGCTCTTCCCTCGCCCGCGCCGCCGCGTGTCCCTGCCGGGCCATCCCTTCACCGGTGCCCGGCACTGGCTGCTGCCCGCTCCCGCCGACCGTCTCTACGTGGAGCGCGCGCCACCGGAGCCCGCCCAGGTCATTGAAGCGGCACCGTCATATGTCCCCGGTCCGTTGGCGGGCGCTGCGCTCCAGGACGCGGCGCTCCACGTCCTCACCCAGGCGCTGGCGACCACGGCCGGGCTGGACGCGGAGCACCTCCAGCCCACGGCTGACTTCGAGAGCTACGGGATGAACTCCATCCTCATCTCCGAGGTCCACCAGAAGCTGGAGCTCACGTTCGGCAAGCTCCCCATCACGCTGTTCTACAAGTACAAGAACCTCGCGGAGCTGGCGTCCTATCTGTGCGAGGCGCACGCGGACGGCGTCCAGCGACTCGTGGCCGAGCGGAACACGCCGCCCGCCGCGCCGCGGGTGACGGCTCCCGCGCCACGGCGCGAGGTGCCCCGGCCGCAACCCGCGGCCAGTCCCGCGACGATGGACATCGCCGTCATCGGCATGAGCGGACGCTATCCCCAGGCGGAGGACCTGGAGCGCTTCTGGCGCAACCTGGAGGCGGGCCGCGACTGCATCGAGGAGATTCCGCCGGAGCGCTGGGACTACCGGCCGCTGTTCGACGCCTCGCGCCGTCAGCCCGGCTCCATCTACGTCCGGTGGGGCGGCTTCCTGGAAGGCGTGGACCGGTTCGACGCGGCCTTCTTCCAAATCTCCCCGCTGGTCGCCCGCTACATGGACCCGCAGGAGCGCCTCTTCCTGGAGACGGCCTGGGCCTGCCTGGAGGACGCGGGCTACACGCGGACGGGGCTGGCGAGGCCCGGCGCGGGCACCCCGCGCGCCCCCGTGGGCGTGTTCGTGGGCGTCACCTACAACGAGTACGCCCTGCTGGGCGCCCAGGAGTGGGCGCGCGGCCACCGCGTTCCGCTCAACACGCAGACGTTCTCCATCGCCAACCGGGTCTCCTACGCGCTCAACCTGAGCGGCCCCAGCCTCACGGTGGACACGGCCTGCTCGTCATCGCTCAACGCGGTCCACCTCGCCTGCGAGAGCCTGCGCTCCGGCGCCTGCGAGGCGGCCATCGCCGGGGGCGTGAACCTGTCACTGCACCCCAGCAAGTACGTGATGCTCTGCGCCAACCGCTTCGCGTCCAGCGACGGCCGCTGCCGCAGCTTCGCCGAGGGAGGCGACGGGTACGTCCCGGGCGAGGGCGTGGGCGCCGTGCTGCTCAAGCCCCTGGCGCTGGCACTCCGGGACGGCGACGTCATCCACGGCGTCATCAAGGGCAGCGCGAACAACCACGACGGGAAGACCCACGGCTACACCGTGCCCAACCCCGTGGCCCAGGCAGAGGTCATCCTCGAGGCCCTGCGGCGCGCGGACGTCGACGCCCGCACGCTCAGCTACGTGGAGGCGCACGGCACGGGGACCAGCCTGGGCGACCCCATCGAAGTCACCGGGCTGACGGATGCCTTCCGCCAGCACACGGGCGACCGGGGCTTCTGCGCCATCGGCTCGGTCAAGGCCAGCATCGGCCACCTGGAGTCCGCCGCCGGCATCAGCCAGTTGCACAAGGTGCTGCTCCAGATGAAGCACCGCCGCCTGGCGCCCACCCTCATCCACGGAGACAAGCTCAACCCCCACCTCGACTTCGCCAGCACGCCCTTCCACGTCCAACGGGAGTCCACGCCCTGGCGCGCCCGGCCCGGTGAGCCCCTGCGCGCCGGCATCAGCAGCTTCGGCGCCGGCGGCGTCAACGTGCACCTCATCGTCGAGTCCTGGGAGCGCGCGCCCGCGCCCCGCGCCAGCCGCCCTCCGCGGCCCGCCGTCATCGTGCTCTCCGCGCGCACCCCGGAGCGGCTGCGCGCGCGGGCCCGCCAGCTCCTCGACGCCCTCGACGCCCAGCCGGCCTGGGGAGAGGACGCGCTGGAGTCCCTCGCCTTCACGCTCCAGCGCGGACGAGAGGCCATGGCCGCCCGGCTCGCCTTCGTCGCGGAGGACCTGGCCACCTGCCGCGAGCGGCTGCGGGCCTTCGCGACGCACGCGGCGGACCCCACGGCGCCGCGCGCCCCGGGCCTCTTCACGGCGACCGTCGCGGAGACGCCCCAGCCGGGCGCCGCCCCCACCGAGGCCGCGCTGCTGGAGCGCGTGGGCCGGAGCGAGCACGAGGCCGTCGCGCGCGCCTGGGTGGAAGGCACGCACTGGCCCTGGGAGGCCCTCTACCGGGAGCACCCGCCCCGCCGGGTGTCACTGCCCACCTACCCCTTCGTGGGAGAGCGCTACTGGATAGAGACCACGGCCACGGAGCCGCCGCCGGACGTGTCCGCGCCGCCGCCCCCCACGCCCGCCCCTGAGTCACAGCCCTCGCCGGGCGCGACGATGCGGCAGCGCCTGCTGGCCGTCCCCGGTGCCGAACGGCACGCGCTCCTCGTCCAGTTGCTCGGAGAGAGCGTGGCGCGAATCCTGGCCTATCCGCCGTCCACGCGGCCCTCCGCCGAGGAAGGCTTCTTCGACCTGGGGATGGAGTCGGTCCAGGCGATGCAGTTCGTGGAGCATCTGGAGCGCGAGCTGGGGATGGACCTGTACCCCACGCTGGCCTTCGACCACCCCACGCTGCGGGCCCTGGCGGGGTTCCTGCTCGAACGGCTCCCCACCGAGGTCGAACCCTCGCCCGTGCAGCCCCGCGCGGCGCCGGAGGAGGTCGTGCTCGCCCAGCAGGTCTGGCGCGGGGCTCCCATCGCCTCGTCCACGGAGGAGCCCCGGTCCCAGGGTGTCCTCCTCGTGGGGGGAGACGCGGCCCACGCCCAGGCCTTCCTCGCGCGGCTCCAGGCTCGGGGCCTCGCGGCGCCCGTGGTGCATGCGCGCCCGGGAGCAAACTTCTCGGAGGACGGCGCGGAGCCGACCCTGGACGTGTCGGACGCCCAGCAGGTGCGGCAGCTCCTCGCGTCCCTGGCACGGCGGGGCATCCAGCCCAGCCACGTCTTCCTCCTGACCGCGCTCGACGCGGCCTCCGCGAAGGAGCCGCTTCACGGCTTCACGCAGGTGCTGGGGCTCGCGCAGGGGCTGCTCGCGCACAAGACCGAAGGCACCGTGCGCCTGGGCTACCTCCACGCCACGGCGGATGGAATGCCCGCGGCGTCCCATGCCGCCATCGCGGGGTTCGCCCGCGCGCTCGGGCTGGAGACGCCGCGCCTGGTGCTCCAGACGGTGGCGCTGGCACCGGAGCTGCTCGCGCCGTCCGAGGTCGCGCGGCTGGCCCTGGCCAACAGCACACAGGCCGACATCGAGGTCCGCTACACGGCGGGCCAGCGCCAGGTGCGCGGACTGGCGCCGCTCTCCGCCGATGCGACGCGGCCTTCGCCCCTGCGGCACGGCGGGGCGTATCTCATCACGGGCGGCGCGGGCGGGCTGGGCCTGCTCCTGGCCGAGCACCTGGTCCGCATGCGGCAGGCCCGGGTCGCGCTCGTCGGTCGAAGTGAGCTGGACGAAGCCCGACGGCAGCGGCTGGAGAGCCTGCGCGAGACTGGCGCGCAGGTGGTGTACGTGCGCGGCGACGTCGGCGAGCCGTCCTCCGCCGCGCGGGTCGTCCACGAGGCCCACGCGCAATTGGGCGCGTTGAACGGCATCATCCACGCGGCGGGGGCGACCCGTGACGCGCTCGTGCCGGCCAAGTCCAGGGAGCAGTTGGACGCGGTGCTGGGTCCCAAGGTGAGCGGGACGCTCCACCTGGACGAGGCCAGCCGCCACCTGCCGCTCGACTTCTTCGCCCTGTTCTCCTCGACGGCGGCCATCACCGGGAACGTGGGGCAGAGCGACTACGCCTTCGCCAACGCCTTCCTCGACGCCTTCGCCTTCGAGCGTGAAGCGCGCCGGGCGCGCGGTGAGCGGCACGGACGCACGGTGTCGTTCAACTGGCCGCTGTGGGCCGAGGGCGGCATGCGCGTGGATGCGCAGACGCTGCGCTTCATGGAGCGGCGCGGGGGCCTCACGCCCCTGCCCTCCGCGCTCGGCTGGGAGACCTTCGAGCAGGGGCTGCGCCTGGAGGGCTCGCAGTGCGTCGTCTTCCACGGCGTCCGGGAGACCATCGTCCAGCGCTTCGGCATCGCCCCCTGCCCACCGCCGGAGCCCCCGCCCGCGCCCGC
>NZ_JABXEP010000268.1:0-6397 GCF_013372605.1 Myxococcus sp. AM009 | reverse complement strand
CCGTCCTCCTCTCCGTCCTGGAGCGCGCCGCCGGCACCCCCGCCGCCGAGCCGCCCTCGGCGCCGCCCACGCCCCCCTTCCTGCAGCAGGTCCGCGACGCCCTCCGCGACTCCCTGCGCGACGGAGCGCCGCAGATGGGCGACGTGGCGAAGCAACTCTACGTCAGCCCCCGCACCCTCCAGCGCCGGCTCGCCGAGCACGCCACGTCCTTCCAGGACGAGGTCGACGCAGTGCGCCGCGGGCTGGCCTTTGACTATCTGCGCGACGCACACCTGGGGGTCAGCGAGGTGGCCTTCCTCCTGGGGTACTCGGAGCTGAGCACCTTCGACCGCGCCTTCAAGCGGTGGACGGGCATGACGCCCCGCGTCTGGCGCGAACGGCCCGCAGCGGGCTGAGCCCGGGTGGCGTGTCCGGCCAGGAGATTGGCGTCCGCGGCCAGGAAACCCGGCGCCACTTCCCCTACGCTGCGGAGCATCCACACCCCTTTGCTTCCGGAGGACGCATGCTCAAGCCTCATGTGGTCGCCCTCTTCGACGAGTACTACTCTTCGCATCAGCACCCGACGAACCGGCTGACGCACAAAATCGCCATCCCGCTCATCGTGCTCCACATCGTCGCGATGCTGGACTGGGTGCACCTGCTGGCGGTGCCCGCGATTCCGGGCGGCTCGCTGACGCTGGGCATGGTGGTGTTGGCGCTGGCCAGCGTCTGGTACCTGCGCGCCGACGTGAAGCTGGGCATCCTCGTGGTGCTCTTCATGGCCGCGTGCTTCCCGGTGGGCCGGCTGATGCCCACGTGGAGCGTGGTGGCCGTGGCCGCGTTCGCGTGGCTGGTGCAGTTGGCCGGGCACAGCGTGTGGGAGAAGAAGTCGCCTTCCTTCCTCACCAACCTGGTGCACGCGCTGGTGGGTCCGCTCTTCTTCGTCGCGGTGCTCCTGGGGGACTACGTCCTCAAGCCGCAACAGCAGTCCGCCACCACGCCGGTCCGCGCGTAGTCCCACGCCATGACGAGCTTCGCCGACAAGCTGCGCGTCTGGTTGCCCCTGCATGAGAACGGCGTCAGCCGCGCCGCGCACTTCGTGGGGGCCTACATGTTCACCTTCGCGTGGCTCGTCCCGCTCAGCTTCGTCCGGCTGCCCGTGGGCGACGTGACGCTCACGGCAGCCCACCTGCTGCTGCTGGCGGTGGTCCTTTACGCCGTCTCCTTGGAGTGGACGGCGGGGCTGCTGATGGCGCTGCCCCTGGTGCCCACGCTGCTCGCCGCGGAGGCCGTCGTCGCGCGGTTTCCGGCGGGCACCGCCGCCGCGGTGGCGGTGGGCGTCATGGCCGTGCGCTTCGCGCTGGTCGTCGGCGCGCACGTCGTCTTCGAGAAGAAGACGCATGGCCTGTCCCTGGGCGGGCCCCTGCTCTTCTTCATCGAGCCCGTCTACCTGCTCACGGTGGCCCTGTTCTCCGTGGGCCTGAAGCATACGCTGCGGGCCGAGGTGACGACGGGCCCCGGCGAGTCACAGACCGCCTGAGCGCCCAATCCGCGACGAGGCGCTACGTGCCCGCCGCGGCCTTGAGCACGGGCGGTACGTCTCCAGGGGGGCGCGGGCCATGCAGGGAGTAGACGACCACGGACTCCCGCCGGCCCTTCACATGCGCTTCGCCCAGGCGCTCGCCCACGAAGTGTCCGCCGCTCTTCTGCCACGTCCGCTCGCTCACCAGGATGTCCACGCCATGTGACTTGGTGAGGCCCTCCACGCGAGACGCCAGGTTCACCGCGTCACCGATGACGGTGTACTCGTGCTGCTCGGCGCCGCCGAGCATGCCCGCCGCCACCACGCCGGTGTGCAGGCCGATGCCAATGCGCAGCGGAGGCAGTCCTCGCTGCGCGCGCTGGTCATTGATGTCCTCCAGCTTGGCGCGCATGTCGAGCGCCGCCCGCATGGCCAGCTCCGCGTGGTCCTCGCGCGCATCCGGAACGCCCCAGCACGCGAGCATCCCATCGCCCAGGAACTTGTTCACGATGCCGTGGCGCGCCATGACGATGTGGGCCATGTGCCCGAAGTAGTCGTCCAGCAACGCCAGCACCTGGCCCGGGTCCAGCGTCTCGCTCAGCGTGGTGAAGTCGCGGATGTCGCTGAAGAGGATGGTGACGTCGCGTTGCACCGGCTGGAGGGAGTCATCCCCCAACTGCATCACCCGCTCCACCACCTGCCGGGGCAGGAAGCGGGACAGGCCGTCGCGGCGGCGCAGGTTGAGGAACATGCCGCCCACGTCCGAGTTCGTCAGCGCGATGAGCGCCCCCAGGGCCGCGTAGCAGATGAGGACGAAGCTGGTCCGCGCCACCGAGCCGTGCCCCGTCATCCACGCGAGCAGCGCGTAGGCGCCGCTGGACAGCACCGTGGACAGCAACACGTGCCACCACGAGTAGCGCACCACGGAGAACGCCAGCACCATGCCCAGGCTGGCGCACAACATGCCTGCATCGAAGACGCCGGAGATGCGCCAGGTGTGCCACGCCATGAAGGAGAAGAAGCTGGTGTCCGCCAGCGTCGTGGGCACGGGCAACCACCGGGCCCGGTTCGGGTGCGGCTTCTGGAGCAGCAACACGACGATGGCGACGACGGAGAAGAGCACGTACGCGGCCATCGCCTGCAGGCGCACGCCGTCCACCGGCGCCGAGTACGTCTCCCCGCCGCCCCAGGCGATGACGCCCTGGCTGACCGCCATCAGCGCCACCACCAGGACGCGGACGACCGCCACGCGGCGCTCGCCCTGAAGCGAGCTGGTCGCCAGCACCACCTCTTCGTTGGAGTGTGATGAGGCTTTCTCGCTGCGGCGCATGGTGACGAGCACTGCTCGCCATCGTGCCTCAACTCCCCCTCGAACAGCGAGCGCACTGGGCTTCCGCGGTCAGCGCATCTTTTGCGCCTGCCAGGACGCGTCCGGAGCAACGGTCCGTCGTCCTGACACCTTGAAGTCGGTGGCCCCCAGGGTCAGAGTCCAGCCCCCCGCGCGCTGGAGAACTCGCCTTGGTCCGCCTCTTCGCCCCGTTGCCCGAGCCCGCTCCCGCCGAAGTGGCGCTGACCGGCGAGCGCCGTCACTACCTCCTGCATGTCCTGCGGCTGGAGGAAGGCGACGCGCTGGAGGTCTTCGACGGGAAGGGCCGGGCCTTCGAGGCCCGCGTGGCCCACGTCACGCCGGAGGTCGTGCGCGTGACATTGGGCACCGCGCGCGTGGCCCCCCCGCGCCGCGAGGTCAGCATCCTTCAGGGCCTGCCCAAGGGCGACAAGCTGGAGCTGGTGCTCCAGAAAGGCACCGAGCTGGGCGCCACCGCCTTCCACCCCGTGGCCACGGCGAGGAGTGTCGTGAAGCTCGAGCCCAAGCGCGCGGAGGAGCGCACCTCCCGGTGGACCAAGATTGTCGAGGAGGCCGCGCGGCAGTGCCGCAGGGACGACGTGCCACGCGTGGCCACGCCCGCGCCGCTGGTGGACGCGGCCCGCTCGCTGCCCCCGGGCACCACCCTGCTCGTGCTCGACGAGGAGGAGTCGGCCGTGCCCTTGGGTGAAGCGTTCCGGGCCGCGGGCGCGGGCACCGCCGTGGCGCTGGTGATTGGCCCCGAAGGGGGGCTTGCGCGTGAAGAAGTGGAGGCCTTGAAGGCCCTGGGCGCGCGGCCGGTCACCCTGGGCGAGCGCATCCTCCGGACCGAGACGGCGGCGCTCGCGGCGCTGGCGGTGATGATGCACCTGGACGGCGAACTCGGATAGCAGGGGGGCAGCCGACCGCACGAGGTGGGCAGTTCACACTGTCCGAAGATGATTCCTAGGTTTCTGCCGTAAGGGACTTCAGGGGTCCCTCGAACAGGAGAGACACTCATGGGGATCATCGCATTCATCGTCATCGGCCTCATCGCGGGTCTCATCGCCCGCGCCATCCTCCCCGGGAAGCAGAGCATGGGGCTGGTCGCGACGACCTTGCTCGGCATGGTCGGCTCGCTCGTGGGCGGCCTTGTCGGTTCGCTGTTCCAGCGCGATGGCCGGCTCTTCGACCTGCGGCCCGCGGGCATCATCATGTCGGTGATCGGCGCAATCGTCGTGCTCCTGCTGGTGGGCGCAGCCGGACGGCGACGGGTACATGCCTGAGAGTGAAGGACGCTCCACGCGATGTCCCTCGAGGGACACGCGCATGAAACGGTGATGAGCCCCTGACGGTCCTTCGAGCGAGGGACCTCGGGGGCTCGCACTTTTCTTGCCCCCGGCTCATGGCTGTCTTTTCATGTAGCAGTCGTCCAGCCGGGAGGAGTCCGTTGTCCAAGTGCTTGAAGTGCGGTGCCATGCTTCCACCCGTGGGTGAGTGCGCGGCCTGCGACACCGTCACTGTCCGCTCATCCGGATTGCCCAGCCTCCTCAATCGCGACATCCGCATCGACCGCCGCACGGAGCAACGCGCGGAAGAGCTGTCGACGCTCCCGGGCACCCCCGCGTTCGCCGACCTGGCGCAGCATGCGCCGCCGCCCCCTTCCGTTGCCCCCCTGTCCACGCTGCTGCCGGGCCCCGCCATGCCTCGCGCGGCGCAGCCCGCCGCCACGCCCCGGCCGCTGCAACAGCCGGGAGCCGCCGCCCTCCGCGCCGCGCAGCCGGGTGCCGCGCCTCAGCAGGCCGCGCCTCACGCGGCGCAGCCCGGTGCCGCCGCCGCGCCTCGGCAGGCCGCTCCGCACGCGGCTCCGCCCGGTGCCGCCACGCCTCGGCAGGCCGCTCCTCACGCGGCTCCGCCCGGTGCCGCCGCGCCTCGGCAGGCCGCTCCTCACGCAGCGCAGCCCGGTGCCGCCGCGCCTCGTCCCGCGCAGCCCGGAGCCGACACGTCTCAGCAGGCCGCGCCCCGCGCCGCTCAGCCCGGCGTCGCACTGCCTCACGCCCCGCCGCCGGGTGCAGGTGTCGCCGTGCCGCGCGCCGCCCAGCCCCAGCCGGCGACGGGTTCCCCCATGACGCCGGCCTACGGAACGCCGCCGGTGGCGCCAGCGCCGCGTCCGCAGGCCCCGACACAGCTGGCGGCTCCGGCGATTGCGCCCGTCGGCCTGCCCCGCATGGAGCAGGCGGCACCTCCCGTCGCGTCCACTTCCGGACTGCCTCGCATGGAGCACGCGGAGGCCGCCTCCACGGGTCTCCCGTCGATGGAGCCCCCGTCCACGGCGCCCTCGGCCCTGCCGCACATGGAGCCGCTCCTCCCCGGCGTGTCCGTGGGAGTGGCTCGCTCCGAGGCCATCAAGGCGCCTCCGTCCAAGGCCCAGGTCAAGTCCGCCTCGGGCGTCACGGAAGTGCGCGCCCGCCCGGCCTCCCTGTGGCGGCGGCTGCTCTCCTTCTCCGTCGACACGGCGGCCATCGCCGGGGTGGCGGCGCTCTACATCACCCTGGCCTCGTCCGTGACGGGGCTGAAGACACCGGAAGCGGGGCTGACGGGGTTCGATGCCTTCGTGGCCTGGCTGCGCGCGCTCCAGACCATCCTCCTGCCTGGGTTTTTCCTCGTGCTGGTGCTCGCGCTCGTGTACTGCGCGGTGGCGGCCTTCCTCTGGAACGGCCGGACCCTCGGACGGCTGCTCCTGGGTCTGCGGCTGGTGGACACACATGGGCTCGCCCCGGCACCGGGTCGGGCCATCGTGCGCGCCCTGCTTTCCAGCGTGTCCTTCGTCTTCTTTCTCGGTGGCTTCTGGATGGCGCTTTTCGACCGGCGCGGGCAGACGCTTCATGACAAGCTGACGTCCACCTTCGTCGTTCAACCGAGCTGAACCACCGGCTCATTGTGCCTTGCGGCCGTGGCCGTAAGATGCCGCGTCCTACATGCCCGCCCGTCTCGCCCAGTTCCTCGTCTCACGCATGCTTCTCACGCAGGAGAAGGCGGGGGAGGTGCTGCGTCAGCACCAGACCCTGGGCGGGCAGGTGGACTCCGTGCTGTTGGAGCACGGCGTCGCCAGCGAGGCGGACGTGCTCGCGATGCTCGGAGAGGTCTCCGGCTTCATGCCGGTGAACCTGATGGACTTCGAGCCCAATCCCGAAGTCGCCTCCTTCATCCCGCCCAAAATCGCCGAGCGCCTGTGCGTCGTCCCCCTGTCCCTGGACGGCAACACGCTGCACGTCGCCAGCGGCTACCCGGTGCCCAAGAAGGAGCTCGACGAGGTCGGCTTCCTCCTGGGCAAGCCGCTCGAGCTCTGGGTGGCCACCGAGGTGCGCGTTCGCGAGTGGGTCTCCACCATCTACCGCCAGCCCCTGGCCCCGCGCTTCGCGAAGCTCGCGGCGGCGTTGGATCCAGAAGCCCAGGCGGCCCTGCCCCCGCCGCCGCCCGCCGCCGCCCTGGAAGAGGAGTCGCTCACCGCGGACATGGTGGAGCGGCTGGCTCGCTCCGTCGCGCAGGAGCCC
>NZ_JABXEP010000267.1:0-6401 GCF_013372605.1 Myxococcus sp. AM009 | reverse complement strand
CCTCTCCCCCTCCCGCGGGTTCGCCCCCGCCCTGGTTGTCATTGCTCGTGGTCGCGCCCTTGATGGTCCTGGCGTGCCGGGGCGCCGCGCTCTCCGACGCCGAGGAGGCGCTACCTGTCGCTCGGTCAGCGCTGGCGGCTCCAGGACGCTGGCCATGAGGTGGGCGGCCACACGGTGTCCCACGTCCAGCTCCCCCCGCTGGACGTGGACTCGCAGCGGCACCAGGTGTGCTTACGCGGAGACCGTTCCACCGAGAGACGCCTACACCCTCCGCAACCACGGCTCCGTGCAGAGAGACGGGGTGCCGGACTGCTGGCAGCGCGGCGGCTTTGGCACCAACGCCTACAGCTGGTCGCGGACGACGGACGCCCGCTCGGGGAGCTGGGCCCAGCGCGTGAACATCACCAGCTCCTCCAACGGAGATCGCAAGCTCATCTCCCAGCAGGATTTCGGCGTGTGCGCGCCGCCACTCACCGCTGGCCACCGCTACAGGGTATCCGCCTGGTACAAGGCCAATGCCGCGCCCCGCTTCAAGGCGTACTACCGCAACGCCGCGGGCGGCTGGCTGTGGTGGGCGCAAAGCGCGCTGCTGCCCACGCGCGGCGCCTAC
Organism: Myxococcus sp. AM009; assembly: GCF_013372605.1. Classification (NCBI taxonomy): domain Bacteria; kingdom Pseudomonadati; phylum Myxococcota; class Myxococcia; order Myxococcales; family Myxococcaceae; genus Myxococcus; species Myxococcus sp. AM009. The sequence continues at coordinate 5,791 of NZ_JABXEP010000267.1, read as the reverse complement.
GGCTACGCCGAGTGGACGACGCCCCCCGCGCCCTCCGGGGCCCTGGGGCTGAGCGTAGGGCTGGCCCTGGAGCGCGTCGGCACGATGACGATGGATGACTTCACGCTCGAGGACCTGGGCCCGAACCCCTTCGCGCCGCTCGAGCCCGGAGCCATGCCAGCCCCCTGAATGCGGGTTCGCAGGCCTGGGGACGCGAGGGCCACTGTGTCCGTGGCAGACCAGCACGACCCACCCGCCGAGCAGATGGCTCCTCGCACGCGGTGCCCCAGCTTCCCTCACCGCGTGAGGCATGCCGCCTCGCGGCGGAGGAGGAATCATGGGCAAGGGTTTCAGACGGCTCCCACTTATCCTATTGGCACTGGGGCTCACCCACTGTGATGCGCCGCCGGTGGAGTTTGGAGAGGAGGGGCCTCCGGGCGAGGCGCTCTTGTCCACGGAGCAGGAAAGTGAGGAGTCCTGCGTGCCGGCGGTCCGGGCAGGGCTATTCGCGGCCACGGACGTGAGCAACCTGACGGAGGTGAACGGCACGCTGTTCTTCGCCGTGGGCACCGCGCTCTGGAAGAGCGACGCGACGGCGGGCAGCGCGGTGGAGGTGCGGGACTTCCCTCGCGACGAGGCGGGCGGTGGACTGCGAGACCTCATCGAGGCGAAGGGCCTGCTCTTCTTCGTGTCCGGCCGCACACTGTGGCGAAGTGACGGCACGAAGGCAGGCACCTTCGCGCTCGTCACGTCCGCACAAACCGGCACCCTCTCGGACCCCACGCCGCTGCGCGAGTACCGAGGCAAGCTGCTCTTCCGGATGTACTCACCTGGGCACGGTGTGGAGCTGTGGAGCAGCGATGGCACGCGCAAGGGCACCCGGCTGCGCGCGGACGTCAATCCAGGGCCCGCGTCCAGCACCATCGCCCGGAATGTCATCACCGCGAGCGGCGACTTCGTCTTCGGCGCGCACCTGGACGAGGACGAGGAGGGCGTCGCGCTGTTGAAGCTGACGCCTGCGGGGCGCATCGTCGAGCTCTTCCGCATCCGCGCCAGCGAGACGTCCATCTTCCGCCTGGAGGCGGTGGGGGACCGGCTCTTCTTCCTCATCGACCCGGGGGACCGAGGCAGGCCGTACCTGTACACCAGCGATGGGACACCGGGAGGTGCCGCGCTGGTGAAGCACTTTGGAGACGTCTCCACGCCCCGTGAGTTCACCGCGTTCGACGGCCGGCTCTTCTTCGTCGCCGAGACAGAGGGCTCCGACGCCGGGTTCTTCAGCATGGAGCTCTGGGTGAGCGACGGTACGCCCGCGGGGACCCACCTCTTCGCGGACATCCGGCCTGGCGCAGCGGAAGGCGCCATCCCTACCGAGCTGATGGTATTCAAGGACCGGCTCTACTTCTCCGCCGACGACGGCGTCCACGGACGAGAACTCTGGTCGACCGACGGCACGGTGAACGGCACCCGCTTGGCGAAGGACCTCTGGCCCGGGGCTGAGAGCTCGGACCCCTACGGTCTCCGGGTCGTGAACCGGAAGCTCTACTTCGTCGCGGACGACGGCGAGCACGGCGCCGAGCCCTGGAAGATCTTCCACGGACGCGCGCGCCTGGTGGCGGACCTCGAGCCCGGCCCGGTGGGCTCGAATCCACGGCGGCTTGGGTTCGACCCCGACGCGGCGTTCTACCGCTCCGGCGGGCATGTCTTCTTCACCTCCACCAGGGAAGACGCCACATCGCTCTGGGCCCTGAAGACGGGCTCCTACTGCCCAGTGCCCTGAGCGTGGCTCGCCAGCGCCGATGACATCAAGGAACGGCAGGGCGCGGCTTGTCCGCGGCGCTCGCGCCTCTGCCGCGCCGCCCCTCGGGGCAAGCGGTGAAGCCGTCACACGTCGTCGTCGTCGTCGAAGCGGCGAAGGTCGCGCTGGCGCGCCAGGGTCTGCTTGCGGCGCTGGAGCAAGGCATCCGCCGCTGGCGCCGCCTCACGGCGCTCCTGCCCCTCGGCTTCCGCTGGCTTCAGCAACGCCGACAGTGCCTCAACGGTGACGCCTTCGTAGAGGCTCGACGCAGGCAGGTCCAAGCCCAACTGCTTCTTGATGCGGCCACTGAGCTGCACGGCGATGAGCGAATCACCGCCGAGCTCAAAGAAGTTGTCCTGGATGCCGATGGGCGCCACGCCCAGCATCTCCTGCCACAGCTCCACCAATGACCGCTGGAGTGGCGTGCCCGGCATGACGTACGCGCTGCGAAGCTGCGGACGCGGTTGACACGGGCGCGCGCTGGCGGCTTCGCCCCCCTGCTCCGCCCGCGGCGGCTGAGGCGTGGCGTCCGGCGCCGCCACCTCAGGCTGGGATGCAATCGCGACACGAGGCGCGGGCTCGACGCCGTCGGGCTCGATCCAGAAGCGCTGGCGCTCGAAGGGATAGGTGGGGAGCGGCACCCGGTAGCGCAGCTCCGCGCCGTGGAAGCCCTTCCAGTCCACGCGGGCGCCCGCTTGCCAGAGCCGGCCGAGCGTCTCATAGGCCAGCGGCGCCATGCCGGCGGCCCCGTCGTCCTTGGGCGGCGGCATGGAAGCCAACACGGCATGCGAGGCCGTGAAGGCCGGGTGCCGCTTCGCCAGCTTCCCCAGCACCTGGCCGGGGCCCGCCTCCAGCAACACGCGCCTGGCGTCGGTGAAGAGCGCGTGCAAGCCATCCGCGAAGCGCACCGTCCCGCGCAGGTGCTCGGCCCAGTAACGAGGGCTCGTCGCCTGCTCGGCCGTCACCCAGGTCCCGGTGACGTTGGAGACGAATGGAAGCGTTGGCGGCGCCAGCGGCACCGTCGCCACCTGCGCGGCGAACGCGTCGAGGATGGAGTCCATCATCGATGAGTGGAAGGCATGCGACGTCACCAGCGGCTGGCACTGAATCCCCGCCTCCTGGAGCTGCTTCCGCACCGCCTCGACGGCTGCGTGCGTCCCCGACAGCACGCACTGCATGGGGCCATTGACAGCCGCCAGACTCAGCTCCGCTCCACCTGCCCGCAGGTACGGCTGCACCTCGTCTTCGGACAGGGGCACCGCCAGCATCGCGCCGGAAGGCAGTCCCTGCATGAGCCGGCCACGCGCGGCCACCAGCCGCAGTGCGTGCTCCAGGGAGAAGACGCCCGCGAGGCACGCCGCCACGTATTCACCGATGCTGTGCCCCAGCATGGCCCGCGGCATCACGCCCCAGGACATCCACAGGCGCGCGGTGGCGTACTCCAGCGTGAAGAGCGCGGGCTGCGTGAGCGCCGTCTGCGAAAGCTTCGTGCCGCTGACCTCCGCGGCCTCGGGCCGTGGGTACAGCACCGTCCGCAGGTCCAGTCCGTCCAGGTGCGGCTTCAGCAGCTCCGCGCACCGGTCCACCTCCGCGCGGAAGACGGGCTCTGCCTCGTACAGCGCTCGGCCCATGTCCACATGCTGCGAGCCCTGGCCCGGGAAGAGGAACGCCACGGACCGCTCCACCGCGTCTTGAGCCTCCGTGAGCACGCGAGGGCCCTGTGGCTGCGACAGCGCGTCGACGGCATCCTCCACGCTCCTCGCCAGCACGAAGCGACGGTGCAGGAAACGCTGGCGCCCTGACTGGAGCGTCCAGGCCACGTCCGCCAGGCTCACCGCCCGCGAGCTCTTCAAGGCCTCCACCAGCCGCGCCGTGGCCGACTCCAACGCCGACGGTGTCCGGGCGGACACGGGCAGCAGGTGCCATGCACGCCGCGACGGTGCGCTCGCGGGCAGCACGGGGGCCTCTTCCAGCACCACGTGCGCGTTGGTGCCACCCACGCCGAAGGAGCTCACGCCCGCGCGCCGCGGCGAGTCCCCCGCGGGCCAGGGCTTGAGCGTGGCGTTGACGTAGAACGGGCTGCCGTCGAAGTCGATGGCCGGGTTGGGACGCTCGTAGTGGAGGCTGGGCGGCAGCTCGCCGTGCTTCAGCGCCATCACCGTCTTCATCAGCCCGGTGATGCCCGCGGCGGCGTCCAGGTGGCCCAGGTTGCCCTTCACCGAGCCCAGCGCACAGAAGCGCCGCCGCTGGGTTGTGGCACGGAAGGCCTTGGTGAGCGCCTGCACCTCGATGGGGTCGCCCAGCGGCGTGGCGGTGCCATGGGCCTCCACGTAGCTGATGTCGTCCGCCTCCAGGGCCGACGCCGCGAGCGCCTCCGCCACCACCTGGGCCTGGCCGTCCACGCTGGGCGCGGTGAAGCCCGCCTTCAGCCCACCGTCGTTGTTGGTGGCCGAGCCCTTGATGACGGCATGGATGGTGTCACCGTCCCGCACCGCGGCGCGCAGCTTCTTCAGCAGCACCACGCCCGCGCCGCTGCCGAAGAGCGTGCCCTGCGCCTTCGCGTCGAAGGGTCGGCAGCGGCCGTCCGGCGAGGCCATGCCGCCCTCCGCGTACCGGTACCCGTTGAAGAACCCCACGTTGATGGACGCACCGCCCGCGAGCGCCATGTCGCACTCGCCATTGAGCAGGCTCTGGCAAGCCAGGTGCACCGCCACCAGCGACGTGGAGCAGGCGCTCTGCACGGTGTGGCTCGCGCCCCGCAGGTTGAGCTTGTATGAGACGCGGGTGGCCAGGAAGTCGCCCCCGTTGCCGATGTTCACCTGCACCGGCTCGAAGGACTCCAGGACGCGCGGGTTCCGCGCCAGGTTCATCAGCAGGTACGTGTTGAGCGTGGCGCCGCCGAACACGGAGATGGCGCCAGCGTAGTCACGCGGAGAGTAGCCAGCGTGCTCCAGCGCCTCCCAGCACCCCTCCAGGAAGACACGGTGTTGAGGGTCCGTGAGCTCCGCCTCGCGCGGCGGCATCTCGAAGAAGGCCGCGTCGAAGGACTCCGGCTCCGGCAGGATGGCCGCGGCCCTCACGAAGGACGGGTCCTCCAGCCGCGCCGCTGGCACACCGGCCGCGCGGGCCTCCTCCTTGGAGAAGAAGCGGATGGACTCCACCCCCGCGCGGAGGTTGGCCCACAGCGTGGCCACATCCGGAGCGCCGGGAAAGCGCCCGGCCATGCCGATGATGGCGACGTCTGCGTCGTCGAACTCCTGAGGGGGCTTGCTGTCCACGGTGTCGTCTCCAGGTTCTCGTAGGTCGAGGGGGCGTCGGCGCGGGCCCTACTCGCGGCGGCTGCGTCGCTCTCTGCGTTGAGCCCCACGGCTCTGGCTGGACTCGAAGGCGGGGTTCTCCGCCGGAGCCGGGCCCTGCCCCAGCTTCTTCGCCAGCGTGGCCACGGTGGGGGCCTCGAAGACGCTGGTGAGGGGCACGTCCCGCCCCAGCTCCCGCTTCATGCGCCCGACGATCTTCAGCCACAGGAGTGAATTCCCTCCCAGGTCGAAGAAGTTGTCGTGGATGCCGAGCTGCTCCAGGCCCAGTTGCTCCTGCCACACCCGCACGAGCGCGCGCTCCACGTCATCGGTGGGCGCCACGTACTCGGTGCCCAGCGCGGGCCGCGAGTGCAGCGCGGCACCCGCGTCCTTCTTCGCCCCCGCGCCTTCGCGGCGCACCCACTGCGCCACGCGCGCGTCCAGGTTGCCCGTGGACACCAGCACCTGCCCTTCCAACGGCGCCTCCACCACCCGGCGGAAGGCCTCCACCGCCTCGTCGGGCGTCATGGCGAACTGGTCGATGCTCGTCTGGACGGCCTTCGCGCCCTCGGCGGCGTCCACCGGCCAGCCATCCCAGTTGGTGCTCAGCCACCGCGTGCCTCCGGTCCGCGAGCGCGCCACCGCGAAGGCATCCAGGAAGGCGTTGGCCGCCGCGTAGGCCCCCAGCCCCAGCCCGCCCAGCGCCGTGGCGTTGGAG
>NZ_JABXEP010000266.1:0-6589 GCF_013372605.1 Myxococcus sp. AM009 | reverse complement strand
CCCGAGGAGCCGCCCGCCGAGGAGCCGCCCCCGCCGGTGTCGGCGGAATACCCCATGCCGGAGGAGTCCGCCCAGCCGAGCGCGATGGCGGCGCTCAAGGACAAGGGCAAGCTCGTGCCCCTCGTGGTGATGGGCGTGGTGGGCCTGGTCTTCCTGGTGCTGATGATTGCCGTGCTCGCGGGCGCCTAGCGTCGCGGGCGGGGGCCCTGCCCCCAGGAGGAAGGCCCCCTCTCGCCCGCGCGTGAGCTGGACGCGCGGGCGGAAGCGCACTTTGGCGGCTAGCGCGTGGAGATGCGCGCCACCGGCTGGATGTTCAGCTCGGGCGACAGCTCCTGGTAGCTGAGCACGGAGAACGACGGGTTGAACTCGTACTCCAGCAGCTTGCGGACGTAGCGGCGGATGTCCATGGCCGTGAGGATGACGGGCCGCTGCGCGCTGGGCGGCAGGTGGCCACACTCCGAACGCACGGCCTGGACGATTTCCTGCGCCAGCTCCGGCTCCAGCGCCAGGTGCGCGCCCGCGGAGGTCCGCTTCACCGAGCCGCGGATGGCGTCCTCGATGTTCGGGTCCAGCAGGTACACCACCAGGGTGCCGGTGCCACGCGCGTACTTGTGGGAGATGTAGCGGCGCTGGGCGGCGCGGACGTGCTCGGTGAGCATGACGTTGTCCGCCTCCACCTGCCCGTACTCGGCCAGGGCCTGGAGGATGCCGCGCAAGTCACGGATGGAGATCTCCTCCTCCACCAGGCGCTGGAGGATGTCCGTCAGCTTCAGCACGTTGACGACCTTGGGGACGACCTCCTTCACGATGGCGGGGAAGGCCTTCTCCAACTGCTCCAGCATCGTCTGCGTCTCCTGCACGCCGACGAACTCGCGGGCGTTGCGTCTCAGCACGGCGGCGGTGTGCAGGATGATGTAGCCGGGCACGTCCCACGTCGTCAGGCCGGCGGCCTCCAGCGTGTCGCGATACTGCTCGGGGACCCAGGCGGCGGACTGCCGGGTGGCGGGGTTCACCGCCTCGAAGCCCTGGATGTTCATCAGCCGCAGCCGGTCCACCGTGTCGTTCACCAGGACGTGGCCCAGCGTGGCCTGGCCGGTGACGACGGGCACCTCGTTGATTTGAATCTGGTACGCGCCCGGTGGCAGCGAGCCGTTGCCACGCGCACGCACGCCCGGGAAGCGGACACCCAGCTCCACGAAGAGGCCATCCCGCATGAACGGGATGAGCTCGAAGAGGAACTTCCCGTTGTCCTGGCGCGAGTCCACGAAGGGCACCAGCGCGTCGGAGACCTCCAGGACGATGGGCGTGACGACGGGGATGAACAGCTCGGAGTCCGGGTTGAGGGCTTCCTTGGGCGCGGGCTCGGAGGCCATCGGCGTGCCCAGGTCCGTCTCCATGGCCGGGCCGGAATCCTCCGCCTCCACCGCCTGCTTCTGCTTCTTCAGCATCGTCCAGGCGCCCAGGCCCGCGCCGAAGCCCAGCAGGAAGAAGGGAACCTTGGGCAGACCGGGCACCAGGCCCAGGACGATGAGCATGCCGGCGGCAATGGCGATGGCCTTCGGGTAGGCCGTCAGCTGGGAGCCCATGTCCATGCCCAGGTGATTGCCCTCTTCCTCACCCGCCACGCGCGTCACGATGATGCCGGCGCAGGTGGAGACGAGGATGGCGGGAATCATGCCGACCAGGCCGTCACCGATGGTGAGCAGCGTGTACTTCTGCGCCGCGTCGCCAGCGGACATGCCCTTCTGCGTCACGCCGATGATGAGGCCGCCGATGATGTTGACGACGGTGATGATGATGCTCGCGATGGCGTCGCCCTTCACGAACTTCATCGCGCCGTCCATGGCGCCGAAGAGCTGGCTCTCACGCTCCAGGTCGCGGCGCTTCTTCTTGCCCTGGTCCTGGTCGATGGAGCCGGCCCGCAGGTCGGCGTCGATGGACATCTGCTTGCCGGGCATCGCGTCCAGGGTGAAGCGGGCGGCCACTTCGGCGACGCGCTCCGAGCCCTTGGAAATCACGATGAAGTTCACGATGACCAGGATGATGAAGAGGATGGCGCCGACGACGAAGTTGCCCTGCACCACGAAGTTTCCGAACGCCACCACCACCTCGCCCGGGTCACCGGTGAGGAGGATGAGACGTGTGGTGGAGATGGTGAGCGACAACCGGAACATCGTGGTGATGAGCAGCAGCGTCGGGAACACCGACAGGTGAAGCGCCGCTGGCACGTAGAGGGACACGAGGAGCAGCACCACCGAGATGCTGATGTTCAGCGTCAGCAGCACGTCCAGCAGCATCGTGGGCAGCGGGACGATCATCATCCCGACGATGGCCACGACCACTACGGCGAGGACGATGTCGGAGTACTTGGAGAGGAAGCTGTTCGGATTGGTGGCAGCCATCAGCGGTCAGGCATCCTAGGACAACCCGGGGGCCTTCTGTCAGGGGGGGCGTCGCGAAGGGCCCCCTCCCCCACGGCGAGACCCGCCGTCCTCCCTCGTGCGGAAGCAGCCGGGCAGTCAACCGAAGTGGACATTCGTTCTTGCACCGCGCCCCGCCACGCGGGTTCATCCCCCTGACGGGCCACACGAGACCTGGGAGAACACGATGCGACTGAAGAATGCCTTGGGCAGGGGTCTTCCACTGATGTTGCTGGGTGCGTCCCTGGCCTGTTCGGCGTGCACGGACGGCGGCTCCAGCGGCCCTGGCCCCTCCGGCAACGGGGAGAAGAACGTCGTCAAGGGCAAGGCCACGGACACCGCGGGCAAGCCCCTGGCGGGGGTGGAGGTGGTGGCCGACAACCAGGTCCTCTACGACTCCAATGTGGTGGGCGTGACGGGCGCGGACGGCACCTACCGGCTGGAGCTGGGCCAGGCGGCGACCACCTGGAACGCCAGCGCGCGGCTCAAGCGCGACTTCAACGGCCGCAGCTACACCTTCGAGCTGCACCCCAGCAACGCCAACCCCTTCGCGGGCAACGAGGGCGCCGTCCGGGACTTCAGCTGGAAGCTGACCGGCGCGAAGCCCGAGGGCGGCGCCTACGGCAGCGGCGTCTACTTCAACCTGACGGACTACGTGGACCCAGCCGACCCGGATCAAGCCCTGCAACGCGAGCACGTGGAGGTGACGCTCACCCCGGTGGGCACACTGGTGGACGGCAGCGCCGGGACGCCGGTGACGGCCCGGGGCACCAACACGCCGGACGGCTTCGGCTTCCCGGACCTCCCGCTGGGGCGCTACTCGGTGACGGGGCGCTATGCGCCGCCGGGACAGGCCGTCCGCCCCCTGGTCGTGCGCGTGCAGGGCCAGGACACCTACGCCGAATCCGTGACGGCGGACTTCAAGCCCATCATCGACGGTGGGGACGGTCCGTACCGCGTGGACGTGGAGCTGAAGTTCCCCTGAACCCAAGGGCCAGGGAAGGCGGGCCGGGCCTTCTGGCGGCCCCGCCCGCGCCTACGCCGCGCCGTCGGATTCGGAGGACGGTGACTCCTCGGCGCTCTCCAGCGCCGCGGCGGCCAGCATCCGGGCCCGGGCGCTGAGCGGATCCTGCCCTTCGGGGTCCAGGCCCACCGCGTGATTGAAGTCCCGGGCGGCCTCGCGGACCTTGCCGAGCCGCAGGTGGACTTCCCCGCGGTTGACGTAGGGCGTGAGGTCCGTGGGGTCCAGTTCAATGGCGCGGTTGAAGTAGGACTCCGCCAGGTCCAGGTCTTCCAATGCCAGGTGGCAGGCGCCCAGCGCCGTCTGGAAGTAGGCCTCGGTGGGGTCCATGGACGCCAGGGACTGGAACAAGGTCAGCGACTCACGGAAGCGGCCGTCCTGGAAGAGGTTGAAGCCTTCCGTGGCCCGTTCGAGCATCTCCGGGCCGGACAGGGGCTTCACGTCGTCGTTGGTCACCGTTGCCTTGGATTCAGTCGTCATCTGCACACATCCCTCACGAGGGCGGGAGGACGGCCCCGGAGCCGGTAGGGCAAGCGGTTCCGAGCGCCGGGAGCTTAGACTGTTATCGGCGCTTCCACCAAAACGGTGCGCCGCTTCGGTAGCGATATTCCCGCAGCCGCCGAGAAAAAATGGATCAGAAAATGGGGAGGAAACTTCTGCCCCCCTTTCCCCCATAATCCTTTTGTAAGCAGCGCCGCCGCAAACCACCCGCTTCCAAAACTTCTTTACTGGAGAACGCCATGACCACCGCCACCACCGCCGCCGCCGCCGCCACGAAGGCCCTCGGAGCCAGCCAGGGTCTCTCCGCTCTCGAGCAGAAGTCCCTCTCCGGCCTGACCGGTCCGGACCGTGAGCGCGCCGAAGCGCAGCTGATGCTCCAGAAGCAGCAGGAGGCCACCGCCTTCGTCGCCAACCTGATGAAGAAGCTCAACGAGATCGCGATGTCCGTCATCGGCAAGATCTAATCCTGCCGCTGTAAGCGACTCTCGGAGCCGGCTCCCTCACGGGATGCCGGCTCCTTGCTTTTGCGGGCTCGAGCGACTCACCCGAAACGACGAAGCCCGGACCGCGCGACGACTCGCGTGGCCCGGGCCTGGTGTGTGTCGCGACGGGAGGGGGCATGCCCCCCTGGGGTCTACCGGGACTTCTTCACCTGGTCGGCCTGCTGCTTGAGGGTGAGCAGCGTCGCGTGGGCGCGCTGCGTGGCGCGGCGCTTGAGGCCCGGGTCCAGTTGGATGGCCTTGCTGAGGTCCGCGAGCGCCTCGGGGACATTGCCCCGGCGCAGGTGGATTTCGCCCCGGCCGACCAGCGCGTCCACGTGGCCGTCGTTGAACTGGAGCGCCAGCCGGAAGGCGTCGAACGCCTCATCGAAGCGCTCCAGCGTCATGAAGGTCGCCCCGAGCTGCGCGTGAAAGACGGCGTCGGTGGGCGAGGCGGCCACGAGGCCCTGGAAGATTTGAAGGGCCTGCTGCGAGCTGCCCGCCTGGAGGAGCTGATAGGCCTTGTCCGCCCAGGCGTAGAGCTGCGTGTGGGAGAGGTTGAGGAACTGCCCCAGGGTGATTTCGCCGCGGATCACCGCCTCGGCGAGGACTTCCGGGACGACGACCTTCTCTTCTTCACCCCTGGGGGCGGACTCGCTCACGACAACCTCGAGGAGGGCCAGGCAGTCCCACACCTGGCCCGATGAAGTACGTCCAGCGCCTAGAACGACTGGGGACCGCGGAAGCGGACCATATCATTCAGCTTGGACAGCTTCTCCAGCGTCCCGAACATGTCACCCAGCGCCTTGAAGGACTGGGTCAGCCCGGACTTGTGCTGGTCCTTGTCGTAGGCGCCGAAGAGGTCGTCCGCCTTGCGGAACGGGTTGAAGCCGTTCGCCTGGGTGTTCTTGAGCTGGTCGAACACCTTGCTGAGGGAGTCGAACGTCTCGTTCAGCTTGTTCAGCTCGGGCTTGCCACTGCTCATGTCCCAGGGCAGCGGCTTCACCTGGGGCAGGCTGGTGTTCATGTCCCAGTTCTGGGCCACCTCACCCGCCGCGGGGGCGTCCGCCGCCGCCGAGTAGTTGAAGGCCATGGTGCGCGGCGCGGTGATGACGGCCTCGCCCACCTTGTGGATCTCGCCGCCCTTCTCGTGGCCGACAATCTCCTTGCCGTGGAACGTCCAGTCGGCCGCGTTCTGCCCCATGTGGAAGACGTCCGCGGACTGGTTCGAGTGGAAGCGGACGACCTCGTCCATGCCGGTGTTGGTGACCTGGCCGACCTTGCCCTTGCCCTTGTCGATGTCCTTCACGCGCACGTGGCTGTCGCCGTAGACGACGTCCAGCTGGCCCGTCACCGTCATGCCGTTGCCCCAGGGCTTACAGGTGCAGTTGATGCGGGTGCCGTCGCCCAGGACGAAGGACGTGTCGCGCTTGAAGTCGAACTTGCCGCCGTCGCTCTCGTCGACGTGCGGATCACCCCAGACGCGGGTGTTGTTGCCGTCCGGCCCCGTCACGCGCCACTCGAACTTGCCCAGCTGCTCAATGGTGTAGCCGCCCGGCGTGGTGATCTTCCCGCCGTCGTCCACCTTCAGGGAGTTCGCCTCGCGCACCGCGTCCAGGGGGTTGGGGCGCTCGGCCGGGAAGGCGGCGTTGGTGCCCGTCGCGCCCGCCTGCTTCGTGGAGGCCGCGGCCTGGGACATCTGATCCACGGCCTTGCCAGCGACGCCCACCGCCTTGCCCGCCAGGTCGACGGCCTTCTCCACCAGGTTCAGCGTGGACTCGATGAGCTGCGCGTTGCGCGCGATCGTCGAGGTGTTGACGTTGCCCGCGCCCTGCGTCGTGGTGAGCTGCCGGTTACCGCCAACTCCGCCGATGCCGTTCGACATATTCGGTACTCCCTGAGGAGGGGTGAAATGTTCGATGCTGCTTCACCGTGATTTTCGGTGTTTCGCGCTGGGAGTTTCGCCTCGGTGCGTCGCTTTCCTCAATAGGAGGCGCGGGCCGGCCACGGGGGGCGGGGCCCCCTCTTGCCAGGGCGGGAAAAAGAATCAGAAAATCCCGAGGAAACTTCCGCCCCCCTTTCCCCCATAATCCTTTTGTAAGCAGCGCCGCCGCAAACCACCCGCTTCCAAAACTTCTTTACTGGAGAACGCCATGACCACCGCCACC
>NZ_JABXEP010000265.1:0-6640 GCF_013372605.1 Myxococcus sp. AM009 | reverse complement strand
GGGCGGCTGGAGGTGCCCGAGTCCCTGGGCGCCGCGCGGGGGCTGCACCCGGCGATGCTCGACGCGGGCCTCCAGGTGCTCCTGGAGGCGCTGCCTTCCGGTGGCGGCACCCACGTCCCGGTGCGGGTGCGCCGCTTCGCGGTGTCGCGCGCGAACACGCCCGTGCGCTGGGCCCACGCGCGCGTGGCGGAGCCCGTCGCCGGTGAGTCCCTCCGGGAGGCGGACGTGTGGCTGCTCGACGCGGAGGGGCTGCCCGTGGCCGAGGTGCGAGGCCTGGTGCTGGCGCCGCTCGTGGGACAGCGCGACGCGCGGCAGGTGGCCCAGGACCGGGCGCTCTTCGAGCTGGCGTGGCACCGCGTGGCGGCGCCCGCGACGTCCACCTCCGCGGGGGCGCCCTGGCTCGTGCTGATGGAGGGACAGGGCCACGGCGCCGCGCTCGCGCGCGAGCTGGAGGCGCGAGGCGAGCGGTGCGTGCGGGTGGCCGCGGGGACGGGCTTCCGCCAGCTGGGGGCCGGGCAATTCGAGGTGGCGCCGGGCTCGCGTGAGGACTTCCGGCGGCTGCTGGCGGAGGCGTTTCCGGACGGCGCGCCCTGTGGAGGCGTGGTGTACCTGTGGGCGCTGGAGGCCGCCGAGGTGGAGGTGACCGGGGCGCGCGCAAGCGACGAGGCCGAGCGGTGGTGCGGCGGCGCGCTGCACCTGGTGCAGGAGCTGACGCGGGCGGCCTGGCGCGCCCCGCCCCGGCTGTGGCTGGTGACGCGGGGCGCTCAGGCCGTGGGGGAGGAGCGCCGGGTGTGCGCGGTGCAAGGCGCGCTGTGGGGCCTGGGCCGCGTGGTGTCGCACGAGCATCCGGAGCTGCGGTGCACCTGCGTGGACGTGGAGGAGCTGGAGCCGGAGGCGGTGGCCCCGGCGCTGGCGTCCGAGCTGCTCTGTGGCGCGAAGGATGAGCAGGTGGCCCTGCGCGCGCGGGGGCGGCACGCGGCGCGGCTGGCGCGGCGCCTCCCGGTGGAGTCCTCGGGCGAGTCCGTCGAGCCGAGGCTCCCCGCCGCGGGGCGCGCCTTCCGGGTGGAGATTCCCACGCCCGGCGTGCTGGACCGGCTGGTGGCGCGCGTGTCCGAGCGGCGGCGTCCGGGACGCGGCGAGGTGGAGGTCCAGGTGGAGGCGGCGGCCCTCAACTTCATCGACGTGATGAAGGCGATGGGCATCTATCCGGGGCTGCCGCCGGGGCCCGTCTCGCTGGGCGGCGAGTGCGCCGGACGCGTGGTGTCCGTGGGCGAGGGCGTCACGGGCCTGGTGCCGGGACAGCGCGTGGTGGCGGTCGCCGGGGGCAGCCTGGCCTCGCATGTCCTCGCGGACGCGCGCTTCGTGCGTCCGTACCCCGAGCGCCTGAGCGCCGAGGACGTGGCCACCGTGCCGCTCGTCTTCATGACGGCGTGGTACGCGCTCGAGCACCTGGGACGGCTGCGTCAGGGGGAGCGCATCCTCATTCACTCGGCGGCTGGAGGCCTGGGGCTGGCGGCGGTGCAGGTGGCCCAGGCGCGGGGCGCCGAAATCTTCGCCACGGCGGGCACGCCCGAGAAGCGCGAGTTCCTGCGCGCCCTGGGCATCGCGCACGTCATGGACTCGCGCACGCTGGCCTTCGCCGACGAGGTGACGCGGCTGACGAACGGCGAGGGCGTGGACGTGGTGCTCAACTCGCTCTCGGGTGAAGCAATCCCCCGCGGCCTGGAGCTGCTCGGCCCGGAGGGCCGCTTCCTGGAGGTCGGCAAGCGCGACATCTACGACGGCCGGGCGCTGGCGCTCACGCCGTTCCGCAAGAGCATCTCGTACACCGCCATCGACCTGGCGGGGCTCCAGGAGCGCAAGCCGGCGCTGTTCGCGCGACTGCTCCAGGAGGTGATGGAGCAGGTGGAGTCCGGCGCGCTGCGGCCCCTGCCGTACCAGCGCTTCCCCGCCTCGCGCGTGGCGGAGGCCTTCCGCGAGATGGCGCAGGGGCGGCACACCGGCAAGCTCGTCATTGGCATGGAGGACCCCGCGCTGACGGTGGCCCCCGCGCGCGCGGGCTTCCGGGTGCGCGCGGACGGGACGTACCTGGTGACGGGCGGCCTGGGCGGCCTGGGCCTGTCGGCGGCGCGGTGGCTGGTGGAGCACGGCGCGCGTCACCTGCTGCTGATGGGCCGCTCCGCGCCGTCCGACGCCGCGCGCCGGACGCTGGCGGAGCTGGAGGCGCGGGGCGCGCGGGTGGAGGTGGCCCGGGCGGACGTCTCGGACGCGGAGCAGCTGGGGGCCGCGCTGGCACCGACGCGGAGCGGGGCGCTGCCGCCCCTGCGCGGCGTGCTGCACTGCGCGGGCGTGCTGGAGGACGCCACCCTGGCGGGGCTGACGACGTCGCACCTGCGCACGGTGATGGCGCCCAAGGTGCGTGGCGCCTGGAACCTGCACCAGCTCACGCGCGACGCGCCGCTGGACTTCTTCGTCCTCTACTCGTCGGTGGCGTCGCTGCTGGGGCTGCCGGGCCAGGGCAACTACGCGGCGGCGAACGCGGCGATGGACGCGCTGGCGCACCACCGGCGCGCGGTGGGCCTGCCGGCCCTGAGCGTCAACTGGGGCCCGTTCGCGGACGTGGGGCTGGCCGCCGCGCAGTCCAACCGGGGCGAGCGCCTGGCGTACCAGGGCATGGCGAGCTTCATGGCGCACGAGGGCGAGGCGCTGCTCCAGCGGCTGCTCGACGAGGGCGCCACGCAGGTCGCCGCGGTGCGCCTGGACGTGCGCCAGTGGCTGGAGTTCTTCCCGTCCGTGGCGCCCCTGCGCGTCTGGTCCGAGCTGAGCGCGGAGGGGCGGGGCGAGGTGGCCCGTCCCGGCTCGGACTTCCTGGCCGCGCTGAAGCAGGCGGAGCCGGGCGCGCGCCTGGAGCTGCTGGAGGCGCACCTGCGCGAGCGAGTCGCCCAGGTGCTCCGGCTGGAGCCCTTGCGCGTGGGACGGGCGGACCCGTTCCGGGCCCTGGGGCTCGACTCGCTGATGAGCCTGGAGCTGCGCAACCGGGTCGAGGCGTCCCTGGGGATGAAGCTCTCCGCGACGCTCTTGTGGACGTACTCCACGCTGGGCGCCCTGAGCGCTCACCTCCTCGAAAGACTGGAGCTCGCGCCGGTGCGCGAGCCCGCAACCCCTTCGCCGTCGAATGAGGGCCGGGAGCGCCCGGCCGAGGAGTCCGCCGCGGAGCTGGCGGTCCTCTCGGATGAGCGCCTGCTGGACCTCTTCGACGATGCGCTGAACGCTCTGGAGAACGAATCGTGAGTGACGCGACCCAGGAAAACGAACTGAAGCAGCGCATGGCGCGCGCCGTGCTCGCGATGCAGAAGGTACAGGCGAAGCTCGACACGTACGAGAAGGCGCGCACCGAGCCCATCGCCATCGTCGGCATGGGGTGCCGCTTCCCGGGCGGGGCGGACTCGCCCGAGGCGTACTGGAAGCTGCTGGAGGAGGGGCGGGACGCCGTGCGCCGCGAGCCGGCGTCGCGCCGCCAGGGGCCGGAGACGGGCACGCCTCGCTGGGGCGGCTACCTGGAGGAGGTGGACGGCTTCGACGCGGACTTCTTCGGCATCTCCCCGCGCGAGGCGGCCAGCCTGGACCCGCAGCAGCGACTGCTGTTGGAGGTGAGCTGGGAGGCGCTGGAGAACGCGGGGCAGAACCCGGAGAAGCTCCTGGGCTCGTCCACCGGCGTCTTCGTGGGCATCACCGGCAACGACTACGAGCGCGTGCTGCCCATGGGGGCGGACCAGCTCGACACCTACTACATCACGGGTAACGGCCACTGCTTCCCGCCCGGGCGCGTCTCCTACGTGCTGGGCCTCCAGGGCCCGAGCCTCGCGGTGGACACGGCGTGCTCGTCGTCGCTGGTCGCGGTGCACCTGGCCTGCCAGAGCCTGCGGCTGGGGGAGTGCAACCTGGCGCTCGCGGGCGGGGTGAACCTCATCCTGGACTCGCTGAGCACGGAGATGATCGCGCGCACCCAGTCGCTGTCACCCAACGGGCGGTGCAGCACCTTCGACGCGTGGGCCAACGGCTTCGTGCGCGGCGAGGGCTGCGGCGTCATCGTGCTCAAGCGCCTGTCGGACGCGCAGGCGGAGGGAGACACCATCCTGGCGGTGGTGCGGGGCTCGGCCATCAACCAGGACGGCCGCTCGACGGGGCTGACGGCGCCCAACGTGCTCGCGCAGCAGGCGCTCCTGCGTCAGGCGCTGGCGAACGCGCGGGTGGAGCCCTCCGCCATCGGCTACATCGAGGCGCACGGCACGGGTACGTCGCTGGGGGACCCCATCGAGGTGGAGGCCCTGGCCGAGGTGGTGGGCGCGCCGAGGGCGGACGGCAGCCGGTGCGCCCTGGCGTCGGTGAAGACGAACCTGGGCCACCTGGAGTCCGCGGCCGGCATCGCGGGGCTGATGAAGGTCGTGCTCTCCATGCGGCACGAGCGCATCCCCAGGCACCTGAACTTCACCCGGCTCAACCCGCGCATCCGCATGGACGGCACGGCCTTCGTCATCCCGGCGGAGGGCGCGCTGCCGTGGGTCCGCTCGGAGAAGCGGAGGCTCGCGGGCGTCAGCTCGTTCGGCATGAGCGGGACGAACGCGCACGTCGTGCTGGAGGAGGCCCCCGCGCGCGCGGTGCCTTCGGTGGCGCCGGGCCGTCCGGCCTCGCACCTGCTGCTCTTGACGGCGAAGTCGGAGGACGCGCTGGCGGAGCAGGCGCGTCAGTACGCGAGCCACCTGTCCGCGCACCCGGAGCTGGACGCGGCGGACGTGTGCTTCACCGCGAACACCACGCGCGCGCGCTTCGCGCACCGGCAGGTGGTGGTGGGCGGGTCGACCCAGGCGCTGGCGGAGGCGCTGCAAGGCTTCGTCCGGGGCGAGGTCTCGGACGCGGTGGCCTCGGGCGAGGCGGCGCCCCGGGCTCCGAGGATCGCCTTCCTCTTCACGGGGCAGGGCAGCCAGTACGTGGGCATGGGCCGGGAGCTGTACGCGACATCGCCGGTGTTCCGTGACGCGCTGGACCAGTGCGCGCGGCTGCTGAGGCCCCGGATGGAGCTGCTGCCCGTGCTCTTCCCTGCCGAGGGGGCGCACTCCCCCATCGACCAGACGGAGTACAGCCAGCCGGCGCTGTTCGCGCTGGAGTACGCGCTGGCGCAGGTGTGGATGCGCTGGGGGGTGGTGCCGCACGCGGTGATGGGCCACAGCGTGGGCGAGTTCGCCGCCGCCGTCGTCGCCGGCCACCTGTCGCTGGAGGACGGCCTGACGCTCATCGCCGAGCGGGGCCGCCTGATGCAGGCGCTGCCTGCGGGCGGCGCGATGCTCAGCGTCTTCGCGACGGAGGCCCAGGTGCGGCCGTTGCTGGAGTCGCACCTGGACCAGGTGTCGCTGGCCTGCCTCAACGCGCCCGGCCAGGTGGTGCTGTCCGGCGCGGGCGCGGTGCTCGCGCGGCTCGACGCGGAGCTCCAGGCGCAGGGCGTGCGCACCAAGGCGCTCGTCGTCTCGCACGCGTTCCACTCGCCGCTGATGGCGCCGATGCTCGACGCGCTGGAGGCCCAGGCCGCCCGCGTCAGGACGCTGCCGGGGGCGATTCCCCTCGTGTCGAACGTGACGGGCCGGCCCGTGGGGACAGGGGAGCTGGGCGCGCCGGGGTACTGGCGCCGCCACGCGCGCGAGGCGGTGCGCTTCCAGCAGGGCATGGAGTCGCTGCGCGAGCTGGGCATTGATGTGTTCGTCGAGGTGGGGCCCACCGCGACGCTGCTGGGCCTGGGCCGGGCGTGCCTGGGCGAGCAGGCGGCGTGGATTGCCTCTTTGCGCAAGGGACGTCCGGACGCCGAGCAGTTGCTGGGCGCGCTGGGGCGGCTGTTCCTCCAAGGCCACGACGTGGACTGGCGCGCGGTGGACCCGGAGCCTTCGCGGAGCAAGGTCGCGCTGCCCACCTACCCGTGGCGCCGCCAGCGCTACTGGCCGGCCGGGCCCGCGCGGCTTCCGGTGGAGCGCTCGGACAGCGCCCCCGCGCACGACGGCGCCGTGGCGGCGACGGCGCTGGACGCGGCCTCGCTGCTCCAGGTGCGCTGGGAAGCGTCGACCGCGAGCGGCCCGGGTGAGGGGACTCCGGGCGCGTGGATGCTGCTGTGCGACCAGGGGGGCGTGGGCGAGGCGCTCGCCGCCCGCCTGGAGCAGCGAGGTGTGCCGCACGTGAAGGTCTACGCGGGCGCTTCGTCCGTGCCGGGGGCCCTGGCCGTGGACCCGGCCGACGGCGTGGCGCTGGCGAAGCTGTGGCGGGAGAGCTTCCCGGGGAACCTGCCGCGCGCGGGCGTGGTGCACCTGTGGGGGCTGGAGGTGCCAGGCGTGGAGTCGCCTGGGACACTGAGGAGCAGCTCCCGGGAGCACTGCATCAGCGTGGTCTCCGCGCTGCGGGCGCTCGAGTCCTCCGAGGAGCTCTCCGGTCGGCTCTGGGTGGTGACGCGCGAGGCGTGCGCGGTGGAGGCGGGCGGGGGCCAGGTGGAGCCGTCGCAGGCGCTGCTCTGGGGCCTGGGCCTGCCTCTTATACACATCTGACGCTGCCGACGAATAGCCTTGTGGAGATCTCGGTGGTTGCCGGAACATGAACAAAAAAA
>NZ_JABXEP010000264.1:0-6661 GCF_013372605.1 Myxococcus sp. AM009 | reverse complement strand
CCTTCACGCTCCGGCCCCCTCCCCCGAGGCCGCCTTCACACTTCTTCACCGCGCGCGGGCGTGGCCTTCATACCCGCCCTCTACCTTCCCGCTCGTCACCACCAGCGCCAGCCCCCCAGGGGACGGCCACATTGGGAGCGTGGAACCATGTTCGGGTTTTTCTTCGGTACCGCCTGCCTCGCCGGGCTCATCTACACGGTCCGTGGCGGGCGCCACGGGCATCACCGCGGAGGCCGCTGGAGCTCGCGCGGACGCCTCCGCTGGCTCTTCGAGCGGCTGGACACGTCGCCCGGCCAGGAGAAGGTCCTCCTCAAGGCCGCCGACGAGGTCCTGGAGTCCTTCGCCAAGGCGCGTGACGAGGTAGGCCCCAGCCGCACCGCCCTGGGCACCGCGCTGCGCGGTGAGCACTTCGACGGCGCCGCGCTGCGTGAGCTCTTCGCCCGCCACGATGTCGCCATCGACAACGTGCGCCGCACGGTGCAGGGCTCGCTCGCCCAGGTCCATGAAGCGCTGGACCCGCGGCAGCGCCGCGAGCTCGCGGACCTCCTCGAGCACGGCTTCGGCTCCGCCTACGGCTGGCACGGAGGCCACGGCGGCCGGCACCGTCGCTGTGGCGGCCACGGCGGCGGCCATCGCCACGGGGACAGCCCCTGGGGACGCGGTGACGCGCGTGGAATGTGAGCCCTGAACCGACACACCCCTTTCGTCATCCTTGAAGGAGCGATTCCATGCGCCGCCGTCTGCTCATCGTCCTGCTCGCCCTGGGCACCGTCGGAGGCTATGCCTCCGGCTTCGCCAGCGTGGCCCGCCACCGCCATCACCTGCGCCACTGTCACCACGGCACCTGGGAGCACGGCTGGAGCCCCCACGGCAGGTGGGAGCCTTCCGGCCAGCGAGGGGTGACTCCCCCTCCGGCGACCCCCGTGTCCATCCACACAGCCTCCCCCTGAAGTAGAAGGCGGTTCATGTCCACGCGCGTCCTGCTCATCGACGACGACACCCGGATGTACGAGCTGCTCGAGCAGTACCTCGGGCAGAACGGCCTCAACGTCACCCACGCGGCGGATGGCGGACGGGGGCTGGCGGCGCTGGAGGCCAGCGCCTTCGACGCGGTGCTGCTCGACGTGATGATGCCCGGCATGGACGGCCTGGAGGTCTGCAAGCGCATCCGCGCCAAGAGCCGCATCCCCGTCATCATGCTCACCGCGAAGGGCGACGAGACGGACCGCGTGGTGGGCCTGGAGCTGGGCGCGGACGACTACCTCCCCAAGCCCTTCAGTCCCCGCGAGCTGCTGGCGCGGCTGCGGGCCGTGCTCCGCCGCGCACAGCCCTCGGCGGTGGCGGACCGGCTGGAGTCGGGCGGCGTGTCCATCGACGTGGCCGGGCGCGAGGTGCGCGTGGAGGAGCGCGCCGTGGAGCTGACGGGCCTGGAGTTCGACTTGCTCGTCGCGCTGGTGCGCAGGGCCGGACGCGTCATTCCGCGCGACGCCCTGCTGGGCGAGGCGGGCCGCAGTGACACGGTGGTGGGCGAGCGCACCGTGGACGTGCACATCTCCCACCTGCGGCAGAAGCTCGGTGACGTGGGCACCCGCCTCATCAAGACGGTGCGCGGCGTGGGCTACGTATTCGCCAAGGAGGGCCCGTGAAACGCGGCGGGCCCTGGGGCCACAAGCGCGGCTGGGGCGCGTGGGGAGACGCGCATGATTGTGGCCCCTGGGGGCACCGGCATCCGCCGCACCACTCCTGGCGCATGGGCCGGCTGGGAAGCTTCGTGCGCGCCCGGCTGCACCGGCGCCTGTTCATGTGGTTCGGCCTGTCCATCCTCGCCACCGGCGCCGTGGTGGCCACGGTGATGAGCCTGGTGGGCGGCGGCACCTGGAAGCAGGAAAGCGAGCGCGTGCGCACCTTCGTGGGCCACCGCTTCGAGGAGGTCTGGGACGAGCCCGCCCGGCGGGACGCGCTGGTGGCGTCCATCGAGAAGGACTTGCAGGTGGGCGTGGAGCTGCGAGACGCGTCCGGCGCGGTGCTGGCGCGGACCGAGGAGCCGTGCCGGCGGCCCGAGTTCAACCTGCCCGTGATTCGCGATGGCATCACCCTGGGCTCGGTGCGCGCGTGCTACGCCAGCTTCCGTCCGAAGAGCCCGCTGCGGATGGTGCTGCCACTGGCGCTGTCGTGCATGGTGCTGTGGCTGGCCGCGGGGAAGCTCGCGCGGCGGCTCGCGCGGCCCATGGATGAGCTGGTGCGGGCCACGCGAGAGCTGGGCTCGGGCCGGCTGGACTCGCGCGCGGACATCGCGCCGCACGTCACGGGGGAGTTCGCCGTGCTGGCGGATGCCTTCAATGACATGGCCGGGCGCATCGAGAAGCAGGTGGCGGACCAGCGCGAGCTGCTCGCCGCCGTGTCACATGAGCTGCGCACCCCGCTGGCCCGGATGCGCGTGCTGACGGAGCTG
Source organism: Myxococcus sp. AM009 (assembly GCF_013372605.1). Lineage (NCBI taxonomy): Bacteria > Pseudomonadati > Myxococcota > Myxococcia > Myxococcales > Myxococcaceae > Myxococcus > Myxococcus sp. AM009. The sequence continues at coordinate 4,209 of NZ_JABXEP010000264.1, read as the reverse complement.
CTCCGCGACGGAGGCGGCAACCCGAAGACGCTGGACCAGGTGGACCGCGAGGTGGTGGAGCTGGATGCGCTGGTGGGTGAGCTGCTGGCCAGCTCCCGGCTGGACTTTGGCCAGCTCACCCCACGGGTCCTCGATGGCCAGGCGCTGGCCACGCAGGCCCTGGAGCGCGCGGGGCTGTCGAGCTCCGCGCTGGACGTGGAGGTGGAGCACGCGGGGCTGGTGGGAGACGCGACGCTGCTGGGCCGCGCCCTGGCCAACCTCCTGGAGAATGCGCGCAAGCACGGCACCGGCGCACAGGCCCTGCGCATCCAGGAGCGAGGCGAGCACCTGGCCTTCTGCGTGGATGACCGGGGCCCCGGGCTTCAGCCCGGTGAGGACGCGCGCATCTTCCGGCCCTTCTACCGGAAGGAGCATGGCACCGAGGCGCGTGAGGCGGGCTCCCTGGGCCTGGGGCTGGCGCTGGTCCAGCGCATCGCGCACGCCCATGGTGGTGAAGTCTTCGCGGAGAACCGCCCCGGCGGCGGCGCACGGGTGGGCTTCACCGTGCGAAAGAACGGCCCTCCGGATTCAGAGAGCCGCCCCGCCGCGTAGCGCCTTTCAGTCACTTCCGAGCGGACGCGTCTTCCGCGGAGAAGGAGAACGCGGCCTCGGCCGGCGCGTCGTCCTTCACCGTGACTTCGGCCGTCTTCGTGCCCAGCGTCTCGTGCCAGGCCTCCACCGTGTACGTGCCCGCGGGCAGGCCTTCGAGGGAGAACGCACCGTCCGCGCCCGTCGTCACGAAGTACGGATTCTCATTGCTGACGACGAAGGCGGACATCCACGGGTGCACGTCACACTTGAGCTTCAGCACGTCCGCGTCCGCGGGCAGCGGCCGCTCCACCGGGGCGCCAGACGGGGGCTGCGCGACGTTGAACGCGGGTTTGGTGCCCACGATGCCGCGCACGTTGTGCAGCGTGCCGTCGCTGTTCTTGAACGCCACCTGCTGCCCCGCCATCGCGCCCTGCACGCGCGGGACGTAGGTGCACTTCGACTGGTCCACCACCACCGGAGTGGCCGGCGCGGGAGGCGCGCCGGGCACCTGGCCCTTCACGCGCACCAGCACGTTCTGGAGGTTGCCGTCCTTCACCAGGACCGACGCATCCTTCGTCGCCATGCCCTCACACGCCGGGTCATTGCTCGCGGGGATGTCGGCGGCCTCGGGCGGCGTGCCGGTGAACTTCACCGTGCCCTTCACCACGCCCTTGCCCGCTGGCGCCACGGGCGCGGCGGCGGCACCTTCCGGCGCCTGGATGGGCGAGGCGGCGTGCGGCTCCTTCTTCGCGGCGGGCGCGGCGACGGGCGGCGCGGAGGCCGGCTCCTCCTTCTTGCAGGCAGAAAGGGACAGCAGCCCCGCGGTCCCCAGCAGCGTCAGGCCGAGCGTGCGCAGCGTCATCGTGCAATCTCCTCGGGAAGTCAGGTGATGCGTCTGCCCACCTCGTAGCGAAAGGGGCAGCGCATGTCCAACCCACCGGGACACCGCGAACGGCCGCGGTCTACTCCCGGCGGCTCACGCTGAAGGCCGCCAGCCCGACGAACACCGCGGCGAACGCCACCAGCACCGGCACCTCCAGCCCCGCCGAGGACGACGACGCGCCCAGCGCCACCGACGCCTCCGCGCCGTACAGCGCCCGCCGCACGCCCTCCACGGAGTAGCGCATCGGGTTGAGCCGCATCACCCAGGCCAGCCAGGTGTCCGCGCCCTTGAGCGGGAACACGGCGCCGGACAGCACCCACATGGGCAGCAGGGCGATGCTCATCACCGCGTGGTAGCCCGCACTGGAGCGCACCCACCACGCCAGCGACATGCCCATGCCCGTCAGCGCCAGCGCCGTCAGCACCATGACGGCCAGCAGCAATGGCACGTTCAGCGTGGCCGCGCTCACCCCCGCCAGCGGCGCCAGCAGCAGGAACAACGACGCCTGCAGCAGCGCGATGGCGGACGAGCCCAGCGCCTTGCCCAGCACCACCGCCAGCCGTGAGCCCGGCCCGGCGAGCACCGCCTGGAGGAAGCCCTCCTTGCGGTCCTCGATGACGGTAATCGTCGCGAAGATGGCGCTGAACAGCAGCACCATGGTGACGACGCCCGGGAAGAAGAACTGCTGGTAGCCCAGGCCCTGCGCGCCCTCCACGCGGAAGGAGCCCGCGAAGCCGGAGCCGATGACGAACCAGAAGAGGACAGGCTGCGCGAGCGCCCCCACCACCCGGGAGGGCTGGCGGAAGAAGCGGACGATGTCGCGCATCATCAAGACGCGCACCGTCGCCCATTGAAGCGCGAGCGCTCCGGGCGGAGACGACACGGCCGGAGCCCCGGCGTTCATCGGTTCGGGGGCGGCGGACAGCTCGGCGCTCATCGACGTCTCCTCGGCGCGGGTTCAGCGGTGGGCACGTCCGCGCCCAGCGCGCGCCCCGTCAATTGGAGGAACACGTCCGCCAGCGTGGGCCGGCGCAGCGCCACGGAGGTCAGCCGCCCGGCGGGGAAGGCCTCCACCAACCGGGGCACCAGCGCGTGGCCCTGCGGCGCCTCCACCTGCACCCGCCCCGCCACCACCTTCGCGTCCAGCTTCAAGCGCTCGCGCAGCTCGGCCGCCAGCGCCTCCGGCTCGGGCGCCTCCACGGAGAGGAGGTCTCCGCCCATGCGCGCGGCCAGCGCCCGCGGCGTGTCACACGCCACCAGCTTGCCCGCATCCAGCACCGCCAGCCGGTCGCAGACCTCGGCCTCGTCCGCGCGGTGCGTGGTGAGCAGCACCGTGAGGCCCTCGCTGTCGCGCAGGCGCTTCAGGTGCGCCCAGAAGGCGCGGAAGGCCGCCTCGTCCAGGCCCTGGGTGGGCTCGTCCATGAGCAGCACGCGCGGCTGGTGCACCAGGGCGCGCGCCAGCTCCAGGCGCCGGCGCATGCCACCAGACCACGTGGACACCCGCTCGTCGCCGCGGTCGGCCAGGCCGATGAGCGACAGCATCGCCTCCACCCGCTCGCCGGCCCGCGCTCCGCCCAGGCCATACAGCCGGGCGCCGAGCAGCAGGTTCTCCCGCGCGGTCAGCAGGTCATCCAGGCTGCCGCGCTGGAAGATGATGCCCATCTGCCGGCGCAGCGACGGGTCACTCAGCGACAGCTCGCGGCCCTCGAAGCGGACGCGCCCCGCGTCGGGCGACAGCAGCCCGGCCAGCACCTGGAACGTGGTGGACTTGCCCGCGCCGTTGGGGCCCAGCAGGCCCAGGATCTCCCCCGGGCGCACCGACAGGGTCAGGCCATCCACCGCCGTGCGCCCCTTGAAGCGGCGCGTGAGCCCCTCCAGTTGGAGCAGCGGTTGAGCGGCGGCATTGGAAACCAGGACTTCGGGCATGGGCGGGCGTCCCCCCTTCGCCCCGGACGCTATCCGCGAGGAACTCGGTCCAGCGCCAGCGCGGCGAACAGGCCGGTGAGGTAGATGAGTGAGAAGAAGAACGTCTGGCGGGCCCAGGTGTTTCCCAGCCGCCGGAAGAAGCCCCACGCTCCCAGCCCGAGGAAGCTCAGGCCCAGGAGCACCGCCGCGGCCAGATACCACGCGCCGGCGATGTGGAGCTGGAAGGGCAGGAGCGTCATCGGAATCAACGCCACCAGGTAGAGCACCACCTGCGCGCGGCTGGACTCGTCCCCCCGCTCCAGCGGCACCGACTTGAGGCCCGCCGCCCGGTACTCCTCCTTGCGGAAGAGCGCGATGGCGATGAAGTGCGGCATCTGCCACAGGAACATGATGGCGAAGAGCGAGAAGCCCCCCGCGTCCAATTGGTGGGTCACCGCCGTCCAGCCCATGAGCGGAGGCAGCGCGCCGGGCACCGCGCCCACCAGCATGGCCGCGGACGTGCGCGCCTTCAGCGGCGTGTAGGCCAGCACGTAGCTGAGCAGCGCCACCAGGCCCAGCGCGGCGGTGAGCACGTTGGCGCCCAGGGCCAGCGCCGGAAGCGACACGGCCGCCAGGGAGATGCCGAACCACAGCGCCACCGCCGGCTCCATGCGCCCGGAGGGCAGCGGCCGGTTGCGGGTGCGGTCCATGAACTGGTCGCTGTGCCGCTCCCAGTAGCAGTTGAGGGCATTGGCCGCGCCCACGGTTCCCGCCGTGGCCAGCAGCGTCACCAGCGCGTTGACGGCGCCCAGGTGGCCGGGCGCCAGCCACATGCCGCCCGCCGCGGTGAC
>NZ_JABXEP010000263.1:0-6866 GCF_013372605.1 Myxococcus sp. AM009 | reverse complement strand
GGGTGGGCAGAGGCGGAGGTGTTCGTCGGCGAGGACGGGCGCTACCAGGCGCGCATCACCGAATTCGTTCAAGGCGCACCGGGCCACCCGGGCTCCGCGGACGAGGAGCCTGGGGATGAAGAAGAGGACTTCACGAACCCGGAGTTGGACGTGCCTCCGGCACTGGAAGGGGCGGCCTTGGACGATGTGAGCAAGCCGGACGGAAGCGACCTGCTCGGAGACGTGCCCCTGCAGATTGCGGTGGAGCTGGCGCGCGTGCCCGTCACCGCGCAGCAGGTGGTGGGGCTGCGCACCGGTCAGGTCCTCGAGCTGAGCCGGGGGCCGGGAGAGCCGGTGGAGCTGTCCGTCAACGGCAAGGTGGTGGCCCGGGGTGAGCTGGTGGAGTTGGAAGGCCAGCTCGGCGTGCGCATCATCACCCTGGCGAGCTGAGTCCCAGGCGGGGCAGGGCAGGCGAGCAGGAGTGGCCGGCCGGGCGTGGGCCCGTGGCGGTCCTCCGGCCGATGCACTAGCCTCGCGCCCAGCCATGGCAGTCCTCCGTCCCCCCCTCATGCGCCTGTTGCTTGGTGCCGCGCTGGTGTTCGCGCCGCCCGCCGCCATGGCCCAGGCTCCGTCCACGTCCGCGCCGGTCGCACCCTCCGTGAATCCGGTGGCGCCCCCCGCGGCGCCTGTCCCGTCCCAGGCACCAGCGGCTGCCTCGCCCGCGACGCCATCGCCGGCCACTGAGCGCGTGGCCCCGGAGGCCGACGCCGAGTTGCTGGAGGCGGAACGTGCCCTGGACGCGGAGCTGTCTGCGCGCGAGTCCGCGAAGGCGGCCCAGAGCGGCGCGGCAGGAGACACCCTGCCGGAGTCCGAGGAGACGGACAGCCTGGGCTGGACGCTGCTGCGCACGCTGCTCGTACTGGGCGTGGTGGTGGCGTCCATCTACCTCACGCTGAACGTGGGCCTGCGCAAGCTGATGGGGCTCCAGGGGGTGGCCGCGGGCCGTCAGCCCCTGATCTCCGTGGTGGAGCGGCTGCCCCTGGACCAGCGCCGCAGCCTCTTCGTGGTGAAGGCCGCGGACGAATACCTGCTGTTGGGCGGCGGCGAGGGTGGCTTGCAACTGTTGTCGAAGCTGGATGTGGAGGCGGTGGAGCGCATCCGCGCGCAGCGCCCGCAGACGAATGCAGTTCCACTGAGCCCATTCCTCCAGAAGCTCCTCTCCCGCCGCAGCGGTGGCTCGCCTTCCCAGCCCCCCGGCTCCTGACGACCGTGCCCGTGAACGTCCCTTCCTCTGCCCGCCCCCGTCTCCCGCGCGTCCCGCCCTGGCTGTTCGCGGCCGCGGTCGCCGTTCATCCCTTCACCGCGCTCGCTCAGCGGCGCGGGAGCGCGGCCATCCCCGACTCGGTGGTCAACGAGGCCGTCAACAGCGACTCGTTCGCCTCGCGCCCGCTCATCCTCATCCTGGCGCTCGCGGCCATGGGCCTGGTGCCCTTCGCGCTGATGATGGCGACCAGCTTCGTGAAGATTTCGGTGGTGCTCTCCATTGTCCGCTCGGCGCTGGGCACGCAGCAGATTCCGCCGACCCAGGTCATCACCGGCCTGGCCATCATCCTCACCGTCTACATCATGGCCCCGGTGGGCCAGCAGATGTACCGCGCGGCCGGCCTGGACATCTGGGCCAAGGGCCCCGGCGTGTTCTCCTCGGAGACGGTGGGCTCCATGCTGGGCGCCGCCAACAAGTCCAAGGAGCCGCTGCGCGAGTGGCTCATCAAGAAGGTCACCACCAAGGACCGGGCGCTCTTCTTCAACCTGGCCAAGAAGATGCGCAAGGGCGAGGACCGCGACGCCGTGGAGAACAATGACTTCATGGTCATCATCCCGGCCTTCGTCGTGTCCGAGCTCAAGGAGGCCTTCCAGATAGGCTTCCTCTTGTTCGTCCCATTCATCGTCATCGACATGGTGGTGGCCAACATCCTGCTGGCGCTCGGCATGCACATGTTGTCGCCGACCACCATCTCCATGCCGTTCAAGCTGCTGCTGTTCGTGCTCGTGGACGGCTGGTATCTCATCGCCAAGGGCCTGGTCGTCGGCTACCTGTAGGAAGAGGGCTCCATGAATCAGCTCACGTTCATCACCCAGGAGGCCTTGTTCCTGGTGCTCGTCGCGTCGGCGCCGCCGGTGCTGATGAGCCTGTTGGTGGGGTTCATCATCTCCCTGTTCCAGGCCACCACGCAGATTCAGGAGCAGACGCTCACCTTCGCGCCGAAGGTCATCGCCGTGTTCGGCGTCCTCGCGTTGGCGGGGCCCTGGATTGGAAGCCAGCTGGTGCGCTTCACCTTCCACGTCTTCGACAGGTTCCCCGTCCTCATCAAATGAACGTCGCGGACCTCGTCGCGGAGCTGGGCACCCGGGCCAACGTCTCGGCCGTCATCTTCACGGTGGCGCTGGTGATGTGCCGGGTGATGCCCGTCCTCATCTTCAGCCCCTTCCTGGGCGGCGAGGTGGTCCCCACCGAGCTGAAGATGGGCGTCGGGCTGACGCTCTCCATCGTCCTCTATCCGCTCATCGCGGGCTCGGTGACGTCCATCCCCCTGAGCGCCATGCCGTACATCGCGCTGATGGCGAAGGAGGTGTTCATCGGCTTCTCCATCGCCTTCGTCGTCAACACGCTCTTCGAGGCGGCGCGCGTGGCTGGCAACCTGGTGGACACCATGTCCGGCAGCAACAACGCGCAGCTGTACGTGCCCCAGCTGGGGCAGCAGGTGACGCTGTTCTCCAACTTCAAGGTGCAGCTGGCGGTGGTGCTGTTCCTCACGCTGAACGGGCACCACCTGGTCATCGAGGCGCTGGCGGACAGCCTGGTGGCGGTGCCGCTGGACGGCTTCCCGCGCTTCCACGACGGGCCGTGGCCCTTCTTCGACTTGATGATTCGCGTGTTCGCGGACCTGCTCCGGGTGAGCCTGTCGCTGGCCGCTCCGGCGATGCTGGCGACCTTCCTCACGGACGTGGCGCTGGGCGCCATCAACCGCGTGGCGCCGCAAATCCAGGTGTTCTTCATCTCCATGTCCGTCAAGCCCCTGGTGAGCGTGCTGCTCGTCTTCCTGGTGCTCGGCGCCTTGATAGACCGCATGCAGGGGGAGATGGTCGTCATGCTGCGGACCCTCAACCAGGCCCTGCGGCTCTTGTCCTGAGCCTCTTCATCCGGGACGCGCCATGTCGGACGAGAGCGGCGAAAAAACAGAAGAGCCATCCCAGAAGAAGCTGGATGACTCACGCAAGAAGGGGCAGGTCTGGAAGAGCAAGGACCTCAGCGGCGTGGGCGTGCTCGTGGTGGGGCTGGCCGCGGTCAAGGGCAGCTGGGACATGCTGGAGACGGAGCTGACGTCGCTCTTCCAGTTCTCCTTCGACCACCTGACGAACCCGGTGGACCTGTCGGTGGCCACCGGGCAGCTGCTCTTGCTGGGCGTGCGCGCCGTGGTGGTGGTGTCGCTGCCGGTGCTGGCGGGTGGGGCCATTGTCGGCGGACTGCTGGAGTACCTCCAGGTGGGGTCGCTCTTCACCATGGACCCGCTGATGCCGAAGATGGAGAAGCTCAACCCCATCCAGGGCATGAAGAACCTGTTCAACAAGAAGGCGATTGTTGAGCTCCTGAAGAACCTCCTCAAAATCACCGTCACCGCCTACGTCGTCTACGGCGTGGTGCGGGACTCCATGCCCATGGTGGCCGAAACGGTGCGGCAGGACACGCGCGCCATCATGGCCATCATGGGGGAGCTGGTGACGCGCGTCGCCACGCGGGTGGCGCTCCTCTTCGTCCTCTTCGGCGTCTTCGACGTCTGGTGGCAGCGCAAGTCCTTCATGAAGGACATGATGATGACGAAGGAGGAGGTGAAGAAGGAGTACAAGCAGAGCGAGGGCGACCCGCACCACAAGGCCAAGCGCAAGGAGCTGCACCAGGAGATCATGGAGGGCGCGCAGATGGAGGCCGTGCGCGAGGCCGACGTCATCGTCACCAACCCGGACCACGTGGCGGTGGCCCTCAAGTACGACCGGGAGAAGGACGGCGCGCCGCGCGTGCTGGCCCGGGGCATCGACTTCAAGGCCGAGCGCATCAAGGCCATTGCTCGCGAGCAGGACGTGCCCACGCTGCGCAACGTGCCCCTGGCCCACGCCCTGCTACGGGTGGAGGTGGGGCGCGAAGTCCCGGAGGAGCTGTACGACGCGGTCGCCGAGGTCCTCAACTTCGTCTACGGCCTGAAGTCCGGCCAGCCGGTCCCCGAGGGCCGCGCGTGAGCGGGCCGGGTGTGGCTATCATGCAGGGACAGCGGGGCCTCCCATGAGTGACGACGCCGAAATCGCCATCGCGTTGAAGTACGACAAGGAGAAGGACGGCGCGCCGCGCGTGGTGGCCAAGGGCATGCGGCTCAAGGCGGAGAAGATTCGTGAGATTGCCCGGGAGCACAACATCCCGCTGATGCGGAACGTGAACCTGGCCAATGCCCTCTACCGCGTGGAGGTGGGCCAGGAGGTCCCCGAGGAGCTGTATGACGCCGTGGCCGAGGTCCTGAACTTCGTCTACGAGCTGCAACGCGAGCAGGCGGCCGCGGCCGCCAGGCGCTAGGGGGGCTGGACGTCCCCCACCCATCTGGAGTGAGGTTCGGTATCACGATGGCCAGAATCAACAATCCGCCTCCGAATACCGCCCTGTGGCCCTGGGGTGGTCCCCGCAGCGTCCGTGAGCGGCTCGTCGACCCGGCGCAGGTCGACCGGAAGAAGCTCCGCAAGACGGGCAACCCGAAGAACCCGGCGCTCGCGTCCGCGGCGCTGCTGGACTTCATCGGGCCGGCGCACTCCTCGGAGGAGCTCCGCCTGCCGCTGCCGCCGCACCCCGGCGGACATGAGGCGGACCTGGAGGGCTTCAGCGACCGGCCCCACCTGTCCAGCGTGGCGGGCCGGGGGCACGAGGACCAGCGCCGGATGCTGGAGCGGGGCCTGGGCAAGGTGAGGGCGGCCCCGGACCGGCTGGAGCGGCTCAAGGCGCTGCTGCACCGCGAGTCCGCCATGCTCTCCCTGGTGGACCAGGTGAACGAGGAGACGAAGGAGATCATCCGCCGCATGTGGGACGCGCAGAAGGACGAGGGCTACTAGCGTCATGGCGGTCCTGGACCCGGATGATCCGAAGGACGAGGCGAAGCTGGACACGCTTCTTCAGCGCTGGGCGGATGGCAGGGCCACGCTGCGGGACGTGCGTGGCTACTCGGACGAAGAGCTCTACGCCATCGCCAAGACGGCCTATTACTTCTTCTATCAAGGCCGGGTGAGCGAGGCGCGCACGCTCTTCCAGGGCCTGTACGCCGTCAACCCGACGGACGCCTACTTCGCCAAGGCCCTGGGCGTGGTGGAGATGGCGGCTGGAAACGGGCAGGGGGCGCTGGCGGCCTTCGACGTGGCCGCCAAGCTGACGCCGCATGATCCGTCCGTGTACGTGGGGCGCGCGGAGGTGAAGCTGGCCCTGGGCCAGAAGCCCCAGGCGCTGGAGGATCTGCGCCGGGCGGCGGCGATGCAGCCGGGGGATGACCCCGTGGTGCGCAAGGCGGCGGCCATGATCTCCGCCCTGAGCCGTCGCTGAGGCTGCATTTCACATCCGGAGTCGACTGTTCTTCCGGGGAGTCTGGTAGGCTGCCCGCCGCTCAATTCTTCGTCGTCAGGGAGGTCGTTGACATGTCGAACCCGAATCCTGATCCGCGCGTGCCCGCCCAGATGCCTCCAGAGGCCCCGCCCGAACTGGTCGCCAAGCGCGAGCGTCTCGTCACCGAACTGGAGAACCAGGCGAAGTCGGCGACGGGCACGCTGCAGCAGGTGATGCGGAAGATGTCCGCGCTGCTGGGCAACACCAAGCCCGGTGCTTCGCTGAGCTTCCAGCTCTACCAGGACGTGAAGGACGCCTTTACCCGCCACCTGAACGAGGCGACGAAGACGCCGGCCCTGGCCAACATGCCGCCCGTGCTGGTGGAGTCCGTGGAGTGGATGCAGGCGTACCTGAACGCCCGCGGCTTCGCCACCGAAGAGGCGGCCGCCGCCGCCGCCGCGCCCGCCGCCACGGCGGCTCCGGCCGCCGCGCCCAAGGCCCCCGCCGGCCCGGGGGGGGCGAAGGACGCCTTCGAGACGAGCAGCAAGAAGCACGCGTCGCTGACGGGTGACGTGCCGCCTCCGCCGGCCGCGCCGCCGGACGTCAAGGCCGAGCAGAAGGACCTGGAGTCCTTCAAGGCCTGGATGAAGAACCCCAGCCTGGGCAAGCTCAAGGGCTAGGTTGACCGCGTCGGCGCCTGGCCCGCAGGGACGCAACTTGGGGCCTGGCGCCGACGATAACTCCCTCGAGACGTTCTTTTCTTCCGAGGAGCTTTCCCCGTGACCACCAAGATTTCGAACAACGCGTCCGCCGCGGCGCGCAAGTCGACGACGACGACCCCCGAGGACCAGAAGCAGGCGTGGGAGGGCGTGCTGAACTCCGCCGTGGACCGGATGAACGAGCCGGAGATCAAGGGCAGCCTCCAGTACCTGGGCGAAGGCCGGATCAACACGGTGAAGCAGAAGGTCCAGGGGGAGATGGAGTCCTTCCTCCAGAGCAACCCGAACGCCTCCGCCGACGAGGTCAAGTCGCACGCCGAGTCGACGACGAAGAAGCACGAGACGAACGCCATGTTCCAGAAGATGCGGGACGACAACTTCTTCGGGAAGCTGATGAGCCGCCGCAAGGAGCTCATCAAGGACATGTGGGGGTAGCCCCCCGGCCGCGAGCGGCCTCGCCGCGCGCCTGTCTTTGAAGCCGCCGCCCGGGTCTCTGACCGGGGCGGCGGTTTTGCTTTGCGGGGTGCTTGGGGCAGGGG
>NZ_JABXEP010000262.1:0-6891 GCF_013372605.1 Myxococcus sp. AM009 | reverse complement strand
GGAGGCCTTCGACCTGCGGGAGGGCGCGCTGCGGATCACCGGGGGCAGTCTGTGGAGGGTCTCGGCGGGCCCTCGGGCGCGCTTCTTCCTGGGCCCGGTGCGCGCGGAGCTGGGCGCGGGCTACGGCTTCTCGCAGCTTCCCCACTTCAGTGACTCCACCGAGCCGGTGCTCCTCCGGGGCGCGCGGCATGCAGCGGTGGTGGGGGGCTCGGTGCGCTTTCCCCTGATGCTGGGGCTGCGGTTGGAAGCGCGCGGCGAGCTGCCCGTCTCGCTGTCGGTGCGCGACGCCGCGGGCGCCCGGGCGGAGGCGACGGGGTTCTCCGCCGGGGGCGCGCTGCTGGTGCCGCTGCGGCGAGCGGAGCGCTGGACGGGCACGCTGGTGCTGGACTTCCAGCATGTGCAGGACACGGTGACGCTGGCGGATGGGACGCAGTCCCGGCAGCGGCTGCGGCGGCTGGGCGCGGCGCTGGAGCTGGCGTGGCATGACGGTGCCCGGGTGGCGCGGCAGGTGCCCGTACCGGTGGCGGTGGTGGTGCCCGGGAGCGTGCGGTTTCACGTGCTGGACGCGCGGACGGGCGCGCCGCTGCCCGGGGCGCGGGTGATGGTGGAGGGCGAGGCGCACGTGGCGGACGCGCAAGGGCTCGTCGAGGTGGCGTCCCTGTTACCCGGGCCGGTGTCCGCGCGGGTGACGGCGGAGGGGTACGCGTCCGCGGAGGCGACGGCCACGGTGGAGGAGGGCCTGCGCGCGGAGCTGGAGGTCCAAGCCGCGCCACTGCCGCCGCCGACGGGCGCGCTGCGGGTGACGGTGGTGGATGCGCGGACGGGCGTGCCGCTGCCGGACATTCGCGTGTCGGTGGGCACGGCGCAGGTGCGCACGGACCTGACGGGGCAGGCGGTGGTGAAGGACCTGGCCCCAGGGCCGGTGGCTGTCTCGGTGGCGTCTACGGGCTTCCGGTCCGCGGATGAAGCCGCGGTGGTCATCGCCGGGCAGGAGTCCACGCTGTCGGTGCCCCTGGCGACGGAGAAGAAGGGGACGCGGGCCACGCTGGTGGGACAGGTCCGCAGCGTGCGAGGGGGCAAACCGTTGGCGGCGACCCTCCTCATCACGAAGGCCCGGGTGCGCGCGCGCACGGATTCGAAGGGGGCCTTCAATGTCCAGGTGCGGGGTGGCACCTACCGCATCACCCTCTCCGCGCGAGGGCACCTGTCCCAGACGAAGGTCATCACCCTGCGCGAGGGTGAGCGGACCATCCTGAATGTCGACCTCTTCCCGAGGGGGAAACGGTGAGTGCCCCGCGTCGTTGGTTCCTGGTCCTGCTGCTCCTCGTCGCGGGGTGTGATGATGACGCCGTGGCGCCGCCTCCCGGGCCCTCGGAGGTGGTTGATGCTGGCGCGGGTGAGGTGCTGGGCCGCCTGGAGGGCTTGCGCGGCGACGTGCGCCTGGAGCGAGGTGGCAAGCAGGGGGCCGCCCAGGAAGGCCCCCTGTACGGAGGCGACGCGGTGGAGACGGCCTCGGGTGGCGCCGCCACGGTGCGTTTCCCGGATGGCCGTTCCGTGGAGGTGGGGCCGGATGCGCGCTTCGCGTTGGGCGCGGAATCGGGAGGCATCGTGCTCCAAGTGGAGCGCGGCATCCTGCTGTCGCGCGTGCCCGCTCGTGAGCCGCGCACGGGCCAGGGCGCGAAGGTGGCGTTGACCATCCGCACGCCCTTCGGCCTCACGCGCGTGGGAGCGGATGAACCCAGCGAGGTGCGCGTGCAGGTGGCCGAGGACGCGGGCAGCGTGGAGGTGCGGCTGGGCGCCATCGAGTTCGTGGGCCGCGACGGCAAGACCCTGCGCGCATCCGAAGGCGAGACGGTGGAGGCGACGTCCGGCCGGACGGAGCTGGTGGTTCGCGGGGCGCGTGTCCTGGAGCTGGCGCCGATTCCGGTGACGGTGCGGCTGGGGACGGGGCGCGCGGAGGTGCGGGCCAAGGGGGCGTCGGCCTGGCGCGCGGTGGCGAAGCAGGGCGAGGTGCTTTCGCCGGGAGGCAGCGTGCGCACCCGGCGTGGAGGCTCCGCGGTGCTCGCGCTGGAGGGCTCGGCCACGGTGGCGTCACTGGGCTCGGACGCGGAGCTGGTGCTGACGTCGGCGGAGCAGGGCGGCGCCACGGACGAGGCGCGCTTCGACTTGTTGAGGGGCTGGCTGAACCTGCAGCTCGCGCGAGGGCGCACCAGCCGGCTGGTGCTGCCGGGGCTGCGGGTGGAAGGCGGTGGCGAGGCGCGGCTGGCGGTGCGCCGCACGGCCGCGGGCTATCTGGTGGATGCCCTCACCGGCGAGGTGACGCTGGTGCGCGGAGACGCCCGGCAGGCGCTGCGAGCGGGTGAGCGCGCCACGGTGGAGGCGTCCTCCGCGCAGGCGCCGCGCGTCGAGCCGCTCAAGCCCGCGCCACTGGCCCTGGGCGTCGTCAACGGCGCGGAGGTGTTCCATCCAGGGCTGCGGGAGGTGGCCATCACCTGGGAAGGGGAGGGCGAGGCCACGGTGGAGGTCGCGGAGGACGCGGCCTTCACGCGGCCGGTGCTGTCGGGCACGGTGTACCGTCCCTTCATCAATGTGCCGGCGCCGGCGCGCGGCAGGCTCCACTGGCGGGTGCGCCGCGAGGATGGGACGCAGGTGTCGGGCAGCGCGTCGTTCGCGCCGGAGCGCGCGGTGCGCTCGCTGGCGCGGGTGCGCAACGTGGTGCCCGAGGGGCCGGAGAAGACGACCATCTTCTACCAGGACAAACCCCCGGCGGTGACCTTCACCTATGCCGCGGAGACCTCCGCGGCGCGCTACCGTGTGGCGGTGTACCGCGCGGGGGCATTGGATACGCCGGTGGCCGAGCGCACCGTGACGGAGACTCGCGCCGCGCTGGACGCGGGCGCACTGCACGAGGGCAGCTACCTCTGGTCCGTCACGCCGCTTTCCGCCACGGGTGCACAGCTCAAGGGGGGACGGATGAACAAGCTGGAGCTGGTCTACGACAACTCGGTGCCGGTGCTCATGGTGTCCACACCGCGCAACGGACAGGCGGCGGGCGTGAGGGTGCGCGCGGCCGGCGTCGCACCTGTGGACGCCCGCCTGTCCATCAATGGACGCCCGGTGGCGCTGGATGGCAAACACCGGTTCAACACCTGGGTGGAGCCGGTGGGCTCGCCGCCCGTATTGGTGTTTAAGATGACGCGTCCTGGTGCCCCGGCGGTCCATACAGTGCGCACCCTGAAACAGCGAGGGCCGTGAGGATGTCCCCCCCCCAGACGACCCTGCCTGTGCCGGACGCGGGCCTTGTTCCCCTGCTGCAGCCATATGGCCCGTACGTGCTCGTGCGGAAGCTGGCCGAAGGCGGCATGGCGGAAATCTTCCTCGCCAAGCTGCTGGGCGCCGACGGCTTCGAGCGCAACGTCGTCATCAAGCGGATGCTGCCGCACCTGACGAACAACCCCGACTTCGTGGAGATGTTCCGGGACGAGGCGCGGCTGGCGGCGAAGCTGGCCCACCCCAACATCGTCCAGATTCAGGAGCTGGGCTTCGCCGAGGGCTGCTACTACATCTGCATGGAGTACCTCGCGGGGGAGGACTTCTCCACGACGCTGCGGCTGGCCGGGCGCAAGCGCCACTACGTGCCGCTCCCCGTGGTGCTGCGCGTCCTCATCGACGCGGCGCGCGGGCTGCACTTCGCGCACGAGTTCACCAACGAGGCCGGACAGCCGCTCAACGTCGTCCACCGCGACATCTCTCCGTCGAACCTGTACCTGACGTACCAGGGGCAGGTGAAGGTGCTGGACTTCGGCATCGCCAAGGCCGAGTCGCGGCTCGTCAACACGCGCACCGGCGTGGTGAAGGGCAAGTACATGTACATGGCGCCGGAGCAGGCGCGCGGCAAGGAAGTGGACCGCCGCGCGGACGTCTTCGCGCTGGGCGTGAGCCTGTACGAGGCGCTCACGCATGTGCGGCCCTTCTCCCGGGAGAATGACCTGGCGGTGCTCAACGCGCTGCTGCAGGGCGAGCTCAAGCCGCCGCGCGAGCTGCGGCCGGACTTGCCCGAGGAGCTGGAGGCCATCCTCCTCAAGGCCATGGCCTTCAAGCCGGAGGACCGCTACCCCACGGCGGAGGCGTTCGCGGACGCGCTGGAGACGTTCCTCTCGGAGCACCTCAGCGGCTCGGGCGCGATGCCGCTCGGCGCCTTCTTGAAGGGCCACTTCGGCGAGGAGCGCTTCACCGAGCGCTCGCGCATCCCCACGTTGGCCACGCTCACCGCGACGTACGGAAGCTCCGCGGAAGGGGCGCAGGCGCAGGGCGCGGAGCCGCACGGGACGAATCTGTATGGCGTGCTTGCCCGGGACGGTGACGCCACGTCCGCGCAGCGGCCCGGCATGTCCATGCGGCCGTCTTCGCCGGGCGTGCCCGCCCATGGCGCGGCTTCACGCGGGCCGGCGTCATCGGAGCCCGCGACCACGGCAGGGGGCCGACGCTGGCGCACGCTGGCGGTGGGTTTGGCGGGCGGCTTGTTGCTGGCGGCGGCGGGCATCGTTGGATACCGGCAGTGGGTGACGACGCCTGCCTCGGTGTCGCTGGTTCCGGCGACGGCGCCCATCGTGGAGGCCGTGGCACCACCGGTGGATGCTGCCGCTCAGGCTGGCTCGCCGACGGAGTCCGTGGCGAACGGGGCGGGGGGCGCTGTGGCCGCGGCGGAGCCGGCGCCGCCGGAGCCGGGCGAAGCCGGGCTCGCGGGGACTGCGTCCGATGCCGAGCCGGAGGCGGATGAAGAAGTGGCGGACCCTTCACCCGTGCGGTCGAAGAAGGCCTCGTCGCAGAAGCGGGTGACGCTGGGCATCGACGACGTGCAGCGTGTCGTCTCGCGGGGACGGGCGCGCATCACCACGTGCTTCGAGCGCTACAAGGCGGACCTGCCTTCGAGCCAGGGCGAGGTGCAGGTGCAGCTCACCATCGTCTCATCGGGCAAGGTGCGGGCGGGGACGCGGGGGCCGCTGGCTTCGTCGGGCGTGGGCCGCTGCCTGGAGGCCCAGGCGGAGCGCCTTCGCTTCCCGCCTCACCGGGACCAGGAGGTCACGGTGGTGATGCCTTTCTCGTGGCGGGTGACGCAGTAGCGGCGCGAGGTGGCTCGCGCCGCCACCGTGAGGGGCCTACAGGTCTCGGCGGGCGGAGAGCGCCTTGGCGAGCGTGGCCTGGTCGGCGAACTCCAGGTCGCCGCCCATGGGCAGGCCCTGGGCGATGCGGGTGACGCGCAGGCCCATGGGCTTGAGCAGGCGGGTCAGGTAGAGCGCGGTGGCTTCGCCCTCGACGTCCGGGTTGGTGGCGAGGATGAGCTCCTCCACCCGGCTGTCGTTGAGGCGCTCCAGCAGCTCGCGGATGCGGAGCTGGTCGGGGCCCACGCCCTCCAGGGGAGACAGCACGCCGTGCAGGACGTGGTAGCGGCCCTTGAACTCACGGGTGCGCTCCAGCGCCATCAGGTCGGCGAACGTCTCCACCACGCACAGCACGCGCTCGTCGCGCCGCGTGTCCCGGCAGAAGTTGCAGGTCTCCGCGTCGGTGAGGGAGAAGCAGCGCACGCACAGGTGCACCTTCTCCTTCACCTCGTGGATGGCCTGCGACAGCTCCGCGGCGTACTCACCCGGCGCCCGCAGGATGTGGAACGCGAGGCGCTGCGCGGTCTTCTCGCCAATGCCCGGCAGCTTCGCCAACTGGGCGACGAGTCGATTCAGCGGATCGGGGGTCATCCGGTATCAGGTAACGCCGGGGATTTTGACGCCGCCGGAGATTTTCGCGAGCTCGCGCTGCATGTGCTGCCGGCTGCTCGCCAGGGCGGCGTTCACCGCGGCGGTGATGAGGTCCTCGAGCATCGACGTGTCGTTGGGGTCGATGGCTTCCTTGTCGATCTTGATGCTGCGGATCTCCTGGATGCCATTGGCGACGACCGTGACGCGGCCGTCACCGGCCTTGGCCTCCACGCTCTCATCCGCCAGCTGCTGCTTCCGCTCTTCAATCTTCTCCGTCAGCTTGTTCGCCTGCCGGATGAAGTAGTTCAGGTCGACGCCAGGCATATGCTTCCTCGGTGCTCGTGGGAGCGGGTGCCATGGACGTGGCCCCGCCCCGGCGTGGAATGGGGCGCCACCCTACCGTTGCGCGAGGCGGTTGTCAGGCGCTGTCGTCGGGAGTGTCGGCCGCTGGCACGGCCCCGGGGCGCTCGGGCTCGTAGACCTGGATGTGTTCGATTTCGCCCCCCAGGAACTTGAGCACCGCCCGGACGGCGGGGTGGCCGCGGACCTTGCTGTCCGTGTTCTTCTCGTGGGTGGCGCGCGTCTGCGCGTCCTGCTCGGCCAGGCTGGGGCCCAGCCGGGGGTCGTCCGGGGACGCATCCTGGACGGTGAGCTTCACCGGGCGGCCGAAGTGCTCGGCCAGGGCCTTGTCCACGGCGGCCTTGCCCGCGGTGGCGTTGACGGCCATGCGGTGGAAGCCGGCCACGGGCAGGAAGCCGAGGACGATTTCGCCGTTCTTCATGGACAGCAGGCGCCCGTTGGAGAGCGCCGCGCCCTGCCGGGGATGGGAGGCCTTCACCGTCTCCACGGCGGCACGCCAACGCTCGATGAGGGGCAGGTTGGGGTTGTCCCGGGAGCGGGTGACCGGGGCCGGCTCGGGCTCGGGCTCGTGGTGGATGACGGGCTCGGGCGCTGGCGCGGGAGGCGGAGGCGCGGCGGCGACTTCGGGGAGGCACTCGCCGGAGGCACAGCCTTCGGGGGAGTTCTCCTCGGGGTAGTAGCGCGCGTCCTCTTCCTCCGCGTAGGGCGGCGATTCCGGCGGCGCGATGGGCTCGGGCCGGCGGATGTTGGTGACGCGGACCGACGGCGCGGGCTAGGT
>NZ_JABXEP010000261.1:0-6931 GCF_013372605.1 Myxococcus sp. AM009 | reverse complement strand
CACCACCGCTGCTCACCTCGGGCATCCGCCTCCCCCCAACCTGCCCGCCCAACATGGAATCCGGGAGCACTGACTTCCACTGAGGATGAGGGCGGATGTCCGCTGGTGCCGCACCCTCGAAGCCACAGTCGGAGAACAGGGTCCTCTGGCGGACGCTGTGCGTGCCGACAATCCATCACGGTGGTTAGAGTGCGGCGCCATGTCGCCAACCCAGCGCCGCATTCCCGTCGTCAACCTGTCCCATTACCGCACGGGCACGCCCCAGGAGCGCGCCCGCTTCGTGCAGGTGTTCGGCGACGGCATCAAGGAGTTCGGCTTCGTCACGGTGGAAGGCCACGGCATCGACGACGGCCTCATCCGCCGCACGTACACGGACGTGGAGCGCTTCTTCGCCCTGCCCGAGGCCACCAAGGCCCCCTACGCCCAGGCGGGGCACGGCGGCCAGCGCGGCTACATCGGGTATGGCCAGGAGCACGCGAAGAACCGCCAGGTGGGGGACCTGAAGGAGTTCTGGCACGTGGGCCGAGAGCTGCCACCTGAGCACCCGTACCACGCGCGCTACGGCCCCAACGTGTGGCCCACCGAGGTGCCCACCTTTCGCGAGCACACGCTGTCGCTCTTCAACGCGCTGGATGGCGCGGCGGGCGTCATGCTCCAGGCGCTGGCCGAGTACTTCGGCGTGGCGCGCGACACCTTCAGCGGCATGGCCACGGACGGCAACTCCGTGCTGCGGCTCATCCACTACCCGCCGCTGAAGGAGCGCTTCATCCCGGGGGGCGTGCGCGCCGCCGAGCACGAGGACATCAACCTCATCACCCTGCTCTGCGAGGGCACCGCGTCCGGCCTGGAGCTGCTCACCCGCGACGGGGAATGGCTGCCGGTGGACACGCTGCGCGGGCAGATTGTCGTCGACTCGGGCGACATGCTCAGCCGCGTGACGAACGAAATCATCCCCGCCACCACGCACCGGGTGGTGAACCCGCGCAGCAAGGAAGAGGACACGGTGCGCTACTCGATGCCCTTCTTCGTCCACCCCTCTGCGGACTGCGTGCTCCAGGCGCTGCCCTGCACCCAGACGGCGGACACCCCGGCGCGGCACGCGCCCATCACCGCGGATGCCTTTCTCAAGCAGCGACTGCGCGAGAATGGCCTGCTGAAGTAACGCGCCGTGGACACGACCACCGACCTCGTCGAACTGTTCGCCCTCCAGCCCCGTGTCTCGATGGAGGACTACGCCTCTCCAGCAGCCTTCGTCGCGCGACACCGGGCGCTGGCCGCGAAGGTGGATGCCCTGCGCGCCCGGGAGGCGTCAGGCCAGCCGCGCTACCCGGCCCTCGTCGTGTGGCCGGAGTCGGTGGGGGCACCGCTGCTGTTCCTGGGCCACCTGCACCGCGTGCGACGTTGCACCTCGGTCCAGGGGGCGCTGAAGCGCGTGGTCCTCTCTGAAGCCTGGGGCGTGTGGAAGGCCTGGCGCGACTTCCAGCCACCGTCGCTGACGGAGTGCCTCTACGCCGCCCGGGCGCCCCTCGTGCACCGGACGATGTGGAAGACCTTTTCTGGCATCGCGCGGGACTTCGGCCTGTGGGTGGTGGCCGGCAGTGCGCTGCTGCCCGCCAGTCGCCGAGGAGAGGACTCGCCGGACTTCGAGCCCTCCGGCGCGCGCACCTACAACACCAGCTACACCTTCTCCCCCGAGGGCCACCGCGTCGCGACCGCGCGCAAGGCCAACCTGGTGCCCTCCTGGGAGGCCGGGCTGCACCTCAGCCCTGGCCGCCCGGAGGACCTGCCCGTACTCCCGACGCCCTTCGGAAAGCTGGCGACCCTCGTCGGCTATGACGGCTTCGCCCAGCCGTATACCCGCGACGAGCCCTGGTTCGTCCCCTGCGCGCAGTATCTCGACGCCATGCGAGTGGACGTCCTCGCCCATCCCGCCATCCACGCCGGGCCAGGGACGTCCCATGCCCCAGACGAGCGTTGGCAACAGGAAGGCCTGCCCGCGCAGCTCCGCACGCTCCGGAACGTGCGCTACGTGGTGAGCGCGCAGCAGGTGGGCAGCCTGTTCGGCGGCACCTTCACGGCCACCTCGCACATCCTGGAGCGCACGACCTCCGGCGACGTGCGAGTGCTCGCCCAGGCCCAGACAACGCAGGAGGAGGAGGTGGTCCACGCCACCGTCCCCATCCCCGAGCAAGGCACGCCTTAGTCGCCGAGCTTCTTCTTCAGCAGCTCGTTGACCAGGGCGGGGTTGCCCTTGCCCTTCATGGCCCGCATCACCTGGCCCACGAAGAAGCCGAACACCTGCTTCTTGCCGGCGCGGTACTTCTCAATCTCCCCCGCGTTCTTCGCGAGGATGTCGTCCACCACCGCCTCGATGGCGCCGGTGTCGCGCACCTGGGCCAGGCCCTTCTCCGCGATGATGTCCGCAGGCGCCTTGCCCGTGCGGAACATCTCCCCGAGCACGTCCTTGCCCGCGTTGGCGGACACCGTGCCCTGGTCCACGGCGCCCAGCAATTCCCCCAGCTGCGCCGGCGTGAAGCGCAGCGCGGACAGCGGCGTGCCCTCCTCCTTCAGCAGGCGCATCAGCTCGCCCAGGAACCAGTTGGAGAGCTTCTTGTAGTCTTTGTAGTGCCCGGCGCAGGCCTCGAAGTAATCGGCCAGCGGGCGCTCGGCGGTGAGGATGCGGGCGTCATAGGCGGGCAGTCCGTACTGGCTGGTGAAGCGCTGGAGCTTCGCGCGCGGCAACTCCGGCAGCGCCTGGGCCGCGGCGTCAATGGCCTCCGCGCTCACGTGCAGCGGCGGCAGGTCCGGCTCCGGGAAGTACCGGTAGTCGTGCGCCTCCTCCTTGCTGCGCATGGAGCGGGTGACGCCCTTGCTCACGTCCCACAGGCGCGTCTCCTGCACCACCTTGCCGCCCGACTCGATGACGTCCACCTGCCGGGCAATCTCGTACTCGATGGCCTGCTTGAGGAAGCGGAACGAGTTGAGGTTCTTCAGCTCGCAGCGCTGGCCGAACGTGGTGGCGCCCTTGGGCATCACCGACACGTTGGCGTCGCAGCGGAAGCTGCCCTCCTCCAGGTTGCCGTCATTGACGCCCAGGTAGACGAGCACGTCCCGCATCGTCTTGAGGTACTCCACCGCCTCGTCCGCGTCGCGCAGGTCCGGCTGGCTGACGATTTCGAGCAGCGGCACGCCCGCGCGGTTGAGGTCCACCAGGCTCTGCCCCCCGCCCGCGTCATGCACGCTCTTGCCCGCGTCCTCCTCCATGTGGATGCGGAGGATGCGGATGGTCTTCTCGCCCCGCGGCGTGTCGATGACGAGCCGCCCGTGCTCGCAGATGGGCTGGTCGAACTGCGTAATCTGGTAGCCCTTGGGCAGGTCCGGATAGAAGTAGTTCTTCCGGCTCCACACGCTCGTCGGGCGGATGGTGCACTCCAGCGCCAGGCCCGTGCGCACGGCGAACTCCGCCACGCGCTGGTTGAGCACCGGCAGCACGCCGGGCATGCCCAGGCACACCGGACAGGTGTTGCGGTTGGGCTCGGCGCCGAACGCGGTGGAGCAGCCACAGAAAATCTTGGACTGCGTGAGGAGCTGCGCGTGGACCTCGAGGCCGATGACGGGCTGGAAATCGCTCACGGGCATGGCGGTGTCACCAGGGCGGACGCTCGGCGCTCCCCTACAGGGGCGCGGAGCGGCGGAAGAAGTCGTGCTCGCGCTCGTAGGCGCGGGCGATGCGCAGCAGGCCCGCCTCGTCGAAGGGCCGTCCCAGAACCTGCAGGCCCACGGGCAGGCCCGCCTTCGTGAAGCCGCAGGGCACCGACAGGCCGGGCAGGCCCGCCAGGTTGCAAGGCAGCGTGTAGATGTCCATGAGGTACATGGACAGCGGGTCCTCCACCTTCTCACCCAGCTTGAAGGCCGGCACCGGCGAGGTGGGCGACAGCAGCGCGTCCACCTGCTGGAACGCCCGCGTGAAGTCCTCGCGGATGAGCGTGCGGACCTTCTGCGCGCGCAGGTAGTGCGCGTCGTAGTAGCCAGAGGACAGCGCGAAGGTCCCCAGCATGATGCGGCGCTTCACCTCGGCGCCGAAGCCCTGCTCCCGCGTCAGCGCGTACACGTCCCGCAGGCTGCGTGCGTCCTTCGCCCGCAGGCCGAAGCGCACGCCGTCATAGCGGGCCAGGTTGCTGGACGCCTCCGCGGGCGCGATGAGGTAGTACGTCGCCAGCGCGTACTTCGTGTGGGGCAGCGACACGTCCACCAGCGTCGCGCCCAGGCGCTCGTACTCGCGCAGGGCCTCGCGCACCGCGGCCTCCACCTCCGGGTCCATGCCCTCGGTGAAGTACTCGCGCGGCACGCCCAGCTTCAGGCCCCGCACACCGGCTTCCAGGTCCGCCGAATAGTCCGGCACGGGCGCGTCCGCGGACGTGGCGTCCTGTGCGTCCGGCCGCGCAATCACCTGGAGCAGCGCCGCCGCGTCCGCCACCGTGCGCGTCATGGAGCCCGGCTGGTCCAGCGACGAGGCGAAGGCGATGACGCCAAAGCGCGACACCCGGCCGTAGGTGGGCTTCAGCCCCACGGTGTTGGTGAGCGCCGCGGGCTGGCGGATGGAGCCGCCCGTGTCCGTCCCCAGCGCGCCGGACACCTCGCGCGCGGCCACCGCCGCCGCCGAGCCACCGGACGAGCCCCCCGGCGTGCGCGACACGTCCCACGGGTTGTGGCTGGGGAAGAAGGCGCTGGACTCGTTGGACGACCCCATCGCGAACTCGTCCATGTTCAGCTTGCCCACCAGCGGCAGGCCCGCCTCCTTCAGCAGGCGCACCACCGTGGCGTCATAGGGCGGAACGAAGCCCTCCAGGATGCGCGAGCCGGCGGTGGTCTCCACGCCCTCGGTGAGGAAGATGTCCTTGAGCCCTAGCGGCACGCCATCCAGGACGCTCGCGGGGCCGCCCGCCTTGCGGCGCGCGTCACTGGCGCGAGCGGCGGCCAGGGCGCCGGCTTCGTCCACGCGCAGGAAGGCGCGCACCTTTGGATCCACCTGCTGGATGCGCGCCAGGCTCGCGCGGGTGGCCTCCTCGGAGGAGACCTCTCCCGCGGCCAGCTTCGCGGCCAGCTCCAGCATCGTGAGGTCCGTGAGCTGCATGGCGTGGAATCTCCGGGACTACTCGATGATCTTCGGCACGGCGAAGGACGTGTCGGACTTCGCCGGCGCGTTGGCCAGGGACTTCTCTGGCGGCAGGGACGGCCGCGTCACGTCCTCACGCAGCCGCGAGGACGTGAGCGTGGCATGACACGTGGGCGCCACGGCCTCCACGTCGAGCGCCTGGAGCTGCTCCACCGCGTCCAACACCGCGGACAGCTGGGTGGTGAAGCGCTGCTCCTCTTCCGGAGTCAGCGACAGCCGCGCCAGTGTGGCCACATGGCGCACCTGCTCGAGCGTGAGCGCCACGGCGGCCTACTTCTTCTTGAAGAGGTTGAGGATGGCCCCCATCACCTTGCCGCTGCCCTCGTGGCCGTGCTGTGCCACCAGCTGGTCCAGCTCCCCGGCGTCCAGGAAGACGCCGTGGCAGTTGAAGCAGGTGTCGATTTCGACGTTGCCCTGCTTCAGCGTCTGCAGGTCCAGGCCACACTTGGGGCACTTCATCCAGTGGAGCTTCTTGAGCTCCTCGCGCTGCTGCGCCGCGTTCGCCGCGGCCTGCTCCAGGGCCAGCTTGCGCTTCTTCTCAATCTCCTCCCGGGCGAAGTACTCCTCCTCGGTGGATGACGGCTTGTCGGTACGAGCGTCGGCCATGTGATGTTCCTCCACGAAGTCCCGCCGCCGCGCGGCATGCGCGCCCGGGCGGCGATGTTGGGCGGCACCATACCCCCTCTGCGGAGGGGTGCAGCCGAAATGTAGGTCCCCCGTCCGGAGCTGGAAAATTGACCGCTCCCCCGCTCTCCCTACACTCGCGGCGGGCATTGCTACAGCCCGCTACGCGGCTGAGACGCGCAGAGGGAAGACGGACATGACGGCGAAGAAGGGTCGGGCGGAGAAGGCGGTCTTGTCCCGGCAGGAAATCGCGACGCGCCGCAGGGCGCTGGCGGACAAGCGGATCAAGGCCGGCAAGGGCGGCGACGTCGCCACCCGAGCCATCATCGGTGTGTTCCTGCTGGCGGCGTCATTGATTGCCTTGCTGGCGGTGGCCACCTTCGACGCGAAGGACCGGGTGGGCCCGGGATTCAACAACGCGGTGGGCCCCATGGGGCACCTCATCGCGGAGTCGCTGCGCGGCCTGCTGGGCGTGTGCGCCTACCTCATCCCGGCGGGCGGCATCTACACGGCCATGGTGCTCTTCGTGGGCAACCGGGACCGGAAGCGGGGGCCGCAAATCATCAGCCTGGCGCTGCTGACGGTCAGCGTGTCCGTGCTGACGCAGCTGATGTTCGCTGGTGACAAGGGCTGGGCACACCCGCCGGGTGGCGCGCTGGGCGCCGGCCTGGGCGGCATCATGTCCAGCCTGTTCTCCACGGTGGGCACCGTCATCCTGGTGACAGCCATCAGCGCGGCCGCCCTCATCGTGGGCACCCAGTACACCTTCCTCAAGGTGTGCTCGCTGGCCTGGGCCGGGCTGTGCGTGCTGGGCCGCCGCGTCCAGGCATCCGCCAGCGTGTTCTGGGAAGCGCAGAAGGTGGCCTACCAGGAGCGCCAGGAGCGCGCCGCCGAGGAGAAGCTGGAGGAGGCCGCCTTCCTCGCGCAGCTCGAGGCCGACGAAGAAGAGCTCGCCGAAGCCGAGCGGCTGGCGGAAGAGGCCGAGGCCGCCGAGGCCGAGGCCATGGCGGAAGAGGCCTTCCGGCTGTCGAAGCAGCAGGAGAAGGAGCAGGCCGCCGCCGCGAAGCTGGCGCTCAAGGAGTCCCGCGACCGCGAGAAGCTGGAGAAGAAGCTGCTTCCGGCCCGCGAGGC
>NZ_JABXEP010000260.1:0-7055 GCF_013372605.1 Myxococcus sp. AM009 | reverse complement strand
GAGACAGGGAGAGGAGGACGGGGTCCGCGTCCACCACACGCAGCGCCAGCGTGGCCGCGTCCAGCGTCAGGGCGTTGCGGCCCGCGTCGAACGCCGGGGTGACGCCAAAGTGCTCCTGGAGCGGGCGGAGGTCCGCCGGTGCGGGGTGGGCGAAGGAGACGTGGCGCGGACTCCACGGGTGCTCGGTGAGCTGGCGACCGACATGGACGAAGAGGGCCAGGCCGAACTCGCTGGCGTGGCGGCCATAGGCCAGGGGCTCACCCGGGATGCCGTAGACGAAGGTGCCGCTGCCGTCCGGTGCGTCCTGGAAGGAGGCGCGCCAGGCGGGCTCCAGCAGCGCCATGTACCGGGCCAGCGCGCGGAAGGTGTCCCGGACGGTGGGGGAGGCCCGGGCGATGTACTCCACCAGTCCGTAGTTTCCACGCGGGACTCGCTGCGCCACGTGCAGGCCGAGGAAGGCGTCTCCGGACAGGGCCTCGGCCGCGTCGAGGAAGGCGTGCAGGGTGGCCAGGGGGAGGGTGACTTCGGGCAGTGTGCTCGCGTTGCCGGGCAGCCCGAAGCGCTCCACCAGGGGGGACGGGTCGCGCCCCGTCGCGCGCAGGTAGGCGAGCATCGGCCCCACGAGCTGGGAGCGGACGTCGGTTGGTGGCCGGGAAGGGGGCGGCGTCTCCACGCGGGCGTGACGCTACCGTGTCTCGGGCGCGGGGCCCACCACCCTGGAGAGGCGCCTGCCGGTGCGGGCATGCCTAGAGTGCGGCCATGGACAACCTGGCTCACTCGCTCGTTGGCGCGTGGATGGCGGAGGCGGGGCTGAAGCGCACCACGCCGCTGGCCACCGCGACGCTCGTCATCGGCGCCAACCTGCCGGACGTCGACGCCATCGTCACCTTCGCGGGCTCGGATGCCTCGCTCTACTGGCGCCGGGGCTGGACGCACGGCGTGCTCGCCTTGGCCCTGTGGCCCTTCGTCCTCACCGGGCTGATGCTGCTCTGGGACAGGTACGTGCGCCGGCGCAAGCAGCCGGACCTGCCGCCGGCGCGCTTCGGGCCGCTGCTGGTGTTGTCCACCCTGTCGGTGCTGAGCCACCCCGCGCTCGACTGGCTCAACACGTATGGCGTCCGGCTGCTGATGCCCTTTGACGGGACGTGGTTCTACGGCGACGCGCTCTTCATCATCGACCCGTGGGTGTGGTTGCTCGCGGGCGCCGCCGTCATCATGGCGGATGCGCGCACGCGCAGGTCCGCCGCGGGGTGGGGGGTGCTCGGCGTGGCCTCCACCGCGCTCATCATGGTTCCCGCCTTCGTCCCGTGGCCCGCGAAGGTGATGTGGGCCGTGGGCGTGGCCGCCATCGTCTGGTTGCGGCTGCGGGGGACCCATGTCCTCTCCGCGCAGCGCGTGGCGCGGGTCTGCGGCGTGGGCTTGTTTCTCTACCTGGGCGCCATCTTCGTGGGCTCGCAGGTGGCCGCGCCGCGCGCGCTGGAGTGGCTGCGCTCGCAGGACCTCTCCGTGGAGCGCGCGATTGCAGGGCCGCTGCCGGCCAACCCCTTCGTGCGGGACATCATCGCCGTGGGGCCGGACCGCTACCACTTCGTCCGGGCCGACTTCCTGGCGGACGACGCGGGCCGCTTCCAAATCAGTGACGCCAGCGTGCCGCGCGAAGCCCAGCCGGGGCCCGTCATCCAGGCAGCGTTGTCGGCGCCGCAGCTTCGGGGGCTGGCCAACTGGCTGCGTCTGCCCACCTATCAAGTGGAGGAGCGCCCTGATGGATGGCACGTCACCATCCGCGACGTCCGTTACTCACGGATGCGGAGTGGCGGTTTGGGCACGGCGGTGGTGGTGCTGGACCGTGCGCTGCGGCCTGTCCGGGTCGAACGGCCGTAGCACGCGGGCCGCCGTCCCCGCGCGTGTCACGCGGGGACGGCGCCATGCGCTTCAGCGCTTCAAATCGATGCGCACCCATTCGCCCTGGGTGGCGCCCGTCAGCACGGTGAGGCCCAGGTTGCGGTAGGCGGCTTCCACGTCCGCGCGCTGGTGGGCGAGCACGCCGGCCAGCACGAGCCGGTCCTTCGTCTTCGCCACAATCAGCGGGGCCAGCTCGATGAGTGTGTTGGCCAGGATGTTGGCGAGCACCAGGTCGAAGGTGCCCTCCACCTGGGTCAGCTCCTTGCCCGACACTTCGATGTCCGGCGTGCCGTTCTCCGCCTGGTTCTCCTGCGCCAGCTCCACGGAGACGGGGTCGTTGTCGGTGGCCACGGTGCGGCCCGCGCCCAGCTTCTTCGCGGCGATGGCCAGCACGCCCGTGCCGGTGCCCACGTCCAGGACGGCGGCGCCCGGGTGCTCGGCCATGTACGCGTCCACGGCGGCGAGGCACAGGGACGTCGTCGGGTGGTCACCGGTGCCAAAGGCCATCTTCGGCTCAATCACGAGCTGCACGGTGCCCGCGGGCGCGTTCGCCTTGTCCCAGGGGGGACCGACCCACAACCTGCCCACATGCACGGACTTGATGAGCGACTTCCACTCATTGCTCCAGTCCTGCTGGGGCTGCTCGTCCAAGGTGAGCTTCGCCTCGGGGAAGGACGACGCCACCTCGTCACGGGCGGACTCGGCCGTGTCGCGCTCGTCGAAGTAGCCGATGATGATGGCCTCGCCAGGGTTCGGTCCGCGCACGCCCGGCATGAGAGGCGCTTCGCGATCCCTCACCTCGAGGCCCAGCGCGCCCGACTCGTGGATGAGGTCCTGTACGGCCTCGGACGCTTCCTCGGGCAACTCCACTGTGAGTGACAGATAGGTCTGGGACATGCGGGCCCTTTAATCCCAGCGTGGCTAGCGTGGAAGCACCGTGAGACGCCCCCTTCACTGTTGGCCCCTGGTCTGCCTGATTGCCTGCTCTGGACCGGACGCGCCGGATGACGCCGTTTGTCGGGATGTCATCGTCCGGCTCTGCCAGTCAGCGGCGGCCTATTCCTGCGTGGCGGTGCAGTTGGACCTGGGGCTGAGCTGCGAGGCCACCCTCCTCCAGCGGACGGGCTGCGAGGACGATGCCTTTAGCTTCGTAGCCCCCACTCGGGAGCGCGTCCTGGAGTGCCGCGAGGTCCTGCTCAGCCGAGGCACGTCCACGGACCACCCCCCGGCTTGTGCGGACGCGACGCGGTTTCTCACCGGGTGCCCGGACGTCGCGGGCTTCTTCCGGGGGGGCCAGCCATGAAGCGTCTGGGGTCGGCGGTGTTGATGATGGCGGTGGGGTGCGCGCCGCTGGACGTGGAGCGGCGCACGGAGCGCGGGCCGCTCTTGCGGACCTGGTCCCAGGAGAAGGCGCTGAACGAGCGCATCCCCTTCGCCACGACGCAGGTGCAGTGGCCTCGGCTCACCCTGTCGTTCTCCTCGTCGGACATCTGTCGCACCGAGCAGCATGGGGAGTACGCGGAGGACATCATCTCCACGCACGGCAACACGGGCGTGGCGGCGGAGGTGAGTAGCGGCGGCGTCTTCGCGGTGCTGGGCGGGACGTTGCTGGTGGGACGCTCGTTGTTCTCGGACACACCGAACCGCTCCGCCATCGACGAGCACGGCCGTTACGGCGCCTCCAGCCGCGACGTCGCCACGGGGTGGGGCTTGGGGCTGCTCGTTGTCGGCGTACCCGCGGTGGTGGCCGGCATCGTCCAACTCTCCCGCAGCGGCGAGACGCGGGAGACGCGCAAGCGGGCTGAGCTGCTGTCCTTGCGCGAGGTGCCTTGCCAGCCCAAGCGCGTGGACGGCGTGGTGGAGCTGGCGGGAGGGCCGGGCCCGCAGCCTCCGCCCCGGCTCACCCTCAACGGGGCGCTGGTGCTGACGGCGGACGAGATTCAACGGCTGTCCTTTGCCGGCTTGGCGCTGGATGGCACGCCCGTCACGCTGGAAGAAGAGGACCTGGACCGGCTGGAGACCTTCCGCACCTGCGCGACGCTGCTGGCCACGCCGGTGGACCCGCAGGCGCTGGCGGGAGAGGCGCGCTCACGGCCGGACCGGCTCCGGATGAAACGCGAGCTGGCCCGGGGCTGCACGACGCTCCCGGGCGCCCCGGCACAGCCCCTGCTCGAAGCCATCGAAGGCGCCCTCGGGAGCACCGCCCTTTAGGGCGGCGCGTCTTCCCGAGGGACACCGCGTAACTACGGGCCGACGACGGCCATCGCGCTGCGGTCGAAGTTGATGATTCTTCGCGCCACATCCCGCACGTCGTCCGCCGTCACCGCGGCGACGTGGTCCGCGTAGTGGAGGAAGTTCTCCAGGCCCAGGCCGTAGCAGGTGTCCAGCGCCAGCACCGCCGCGCGTGAGCCGTTGCGCTGCAGGCCAATCTCGTGCGTGCCAATGAGGTGCTGCTTGGCGCGCGCCAGCTCCTCGGCGGGGATGGGCTCGTCGCGCACGCGCTCCAGCTCCGCGCGGATGCCGGCCAGCGCCGCGTCCACCTTCTCGGGACTGGTGCCCATGTACGTGGCGAAGTAGCCCGGATCCACGCCTTCAATGGCGAACGAGCTGACGCTGTACGCCATGGAGCGCTTGTCCCGCAGCTCCACGAAGAGCCGCCCTCCCTGGCCGGACAGCACCGTGGAGAGCACCTCCAGCGCGTGCTGCCACGGGTCGCCTACCCGGCCGCCCGGGAAGCCGAGCACCAGGTGCGCCTGGGCCCGCGCCAGCACCTTCTTCGCCTCGCGAGGCCCCTCCAGCGGCGCCTCCAGCGGCACCTTCGGCGGCGGGACCGCCTTGCCGCGCGACGCGCCGAAGTACTCGCGCGCCAGCGCCATCACCTCGTCCACCTTCACGTCACCCACCACGCTGAGCGTCAGCTGCGACGGGTCCATGTGCGCCGCGTGCCACGCGCGCAGCAGCTCCGGCGTCAGCCGCTCCACGGACGCCTGCTCACCCGTGGTGGGCATCCGGTAGGGGTGCGTCTGGTAGATGGTCTTGCTGAACAGGTCGAAGGCCACGCTGGACGGCTTGTCCTCGCGCGTGAGGATGTCCTGGAGCAGCAGCGTGCGCTCGCGGGCGACCTCGGCCTCCGGGAACGAGGGGTTCAGCACGCAGTCCGCGAAGAGGCGGAAGGCCGGCTCGAAGTGGCGCGACAGGAACTCTCCGCGCAGGCCCACCGAGTTGCGTCCGCTCTGGCCCCCCAGGCTGCCCGCGAACGCGTCGATGAGGTCGGAGACCTCCTCCGCGTGGTGCGTCGGCGTCCCCCGCGTGAGGCTGCGGGTGAGCAGCGTGGTGATGCCGTTGTCCTCCGGCGTCTCGTAGCGCAGCCCGCCCGCGAAGGCGGCGCGGATGGCGAACAGCGGCACCGCCGGCTCCACGCGCACGATGATCGTCGCGCCCGACGGCAGCTTCTCCGTGATGATGTCGCTGGGGCCCGAACCCGTGCCCTTCAGGATGCGCACCGGCGAGTCACCCACGGCCACCTTGCGCGGCTTGCGCTCGGGCGGCGCCGCGGCGGGCTCGCGGTCCACGGTGTCCAGCACCTCGTGGACCTGCGCCTCCGTCAGCGGCGTGCCCTCCGGCAGCAGGCCGGTGACGATGGCGCGGTCGAAGCGCAGGTAGCGCTCGGCGGCGGCGCGCAGGTGCTCGGGCGTGAGGTTGCGCACGGCCTCGTAGTAGCGGGCCTCCGCCTCCAGGCTGCCCATGCCGGACTGGTAGAAGCCCATCTTCCGGGCCACGCCCTGCACCGTCTCGCGCTGGTACACGGCCTCCGCCTCCACCAGCGCCTTGGCCGTGGCCAGCTCCTCCGCCGTCACCGGCGTGGCGCGCAGCGTGGCCAGCCCCCGCGCCGTCTCCTCCAGCGCCCGGACGGCGTTGGCGGGCTGGAGCGTCAGCGACGCGGAGAAGATGCCCGGGTCCGAGGGCGTATAGGCGAACGTGTGGATGTCGTTGACCAGGTTGTGGCGGCGCTTCACCTCTCGCGCCAGCCGGGACGCGTCGCCCTGGCCGGCGATCATCGCCAGCACGTCCAGCGCGGGCACGTCTTCGTGGTCCGCCTGGGGAATCCCGAAGGCGAGGTGGAGGTAGGCCTCCTTCACCTCGTCCGGGCGCAGCAGGACGCGCCGGCCCGCGGCCACGGGCTCCGGGGCGCGCGCTACCCGGCCCTCATACGGCCGGCCCCAGTCGCCGCCGAAGATGTCGTCCACCCACTCGCGCAGGTCCGCCTCGCGCAGGTCGCCGGCCACCGACAGCACCAGGTTCTTCGGCGTGTAGTGGCGGTGGTAGAACTCCAGCACCTTCTCCCGCGTGAAGCTCCGCACGCTCTCGTCGGTGCCGATGACGGGCAGCCGGTAGGGGTGCACCTGGTAGGCGGTGGAGAAGAGGTCTCGCGAGGCGCGGCGGGGCGGCGTGTCCTGGCTGCGCTTGATTTCCTCGCACACCACCTCGATTTCGCGCGACAGCTCGCCCGCGTCGAAGGCCGACCGGCGCACCGCATCCCCCAGGATGTCCAGGCCCATCCGGGCGAACTGGCTGGCGATGACGATGTGGTAGACGGTCTGGTCGTAGGAGGTCCAGGCGTTGATTTCGCCGCCATGGGACTCCACGTCCCGGGCGACCTCACCGGGGCCTCGCCGCTCGGTGCCCTTGAAGAGCATGTGCTCGTGCAGGTGGGCCAGCCCCGCCTGGTCCGGCCGCTCGTCGGCGCTCCCGGCCTTGACCCAGACCTGGAAGGCCGCGACCTTGGCGGCGTGCTGCTCCTCGAAGACGACGGTAAGCCCGTTGGGTAGCGCGTAGCGGATGGCCATGGAAACCTTCGAAGGTGTCACCGGCCCCCTGGGAGGGCAAGGCGAGGTGTGATGTTTTCCCTCACTGGCTAACGCCCGGGAGCCTCGGCGTCGAGGAGACTGTACGGCTGCCGTCTGACCGGATGGATGGAACTTCGGACGCGCACCTGCCCACGCGTCTCTGGTGGTGCGCCCGTCCGGGGGGTAACCTGCGCCCGCCCATGCCGTCACCTCCGGAAGAGGTGGATCCGCTCGCGGACCTGCGCGAAAGCCTGGACCTGGAAGACACCGGTGCCTCGGCGGCCCCCGCCGCCCCCGCCCCCGTGG
>NZ_JABXEP010000025.1:0-70735 GCF_013372605.1 Myxococcus sp. AM009 | reverse complement strand
CTGCCCTCCACGCCATGGCCCCCCCCACGATTCGCGGGGCCGGACCTCAGGCATGTGGCCAATGGGTTGTCACCTGTCCTCGCGCCCCATCCGCGCGCCCGACGTCGTCCGCGCGCGTCAGCGGCAGCTCCATGCACACTTCCCGGCCCGGTGGTGCCAGCGCCACTGCGCACTCGCGGACAGCCAGTCGGATGGAACTCAGGTTGACCGGGGCACACGCCAGCCGCCCGCGCGCAGGGCCATGCGCAGCCGAGGCCGTGTCCCGCACGGGGTCCCAGGCCCGTCAGGCCCAGGGCAGCAGCTCGTCCAGGATGGCGCGGTGGACGATGGCGCGGTCGCCCTGTCGTGGACGGGACCTCCGTTGGGGGACTGACACGGTCGCGATATGACGCCACACCATGAACCCGCTCCGTCTCTCCCTGCTCCTGGGGCTCGTGTCGTGTCTGTCGCTGTGGTCCCCTCCAGCGCAAGCGCAGTCCACCCAGGCGAGGCGCCGCGCCCGCGACCTGGGCATCACATTCGGTGGACAGTCGGGCCCGAACAACGCCATCACCGACGTGGTCGGCGTGACGGTGGGCCATACGACGTTGATATCGGGCGACACTCGAGGCCCGCCGGGCAAGGGGGCGGTGCGCACCGGCGTCACCGCCGTGCTGCCCCGAGGCAAGGACGGCGTGTCCGAGGAGGTCTTCGCCGCCATCTACTCCCTCAACGGCAACGGCGAGATGACGGGCTCCCACTGGCTCACCGAGTCCGGCCAGCTCGCAGGCCCCGTCATGCTCACCAACACCAATGACGTGGGCACCGTCCGCGACTCCGTCATCTCCTGGGCGATGAAGCGAGGGCTGGAGTGGGAGCTGGGGCTGCCCGTCGTCGCGGAGACGTGGGACGGCCTGCTGAATGACATCTATGGCTTCCACGTAAAGGCCACACACGCCCACCGCGCGCTCGACAGCGCCAAGGGCGGTCCCGTCGCGGAGGGCTCGGTGGGCGGCGGCACGGGGATGGTGTGCCACAGCTTCAAGGCCGGCATCGGCACGGCGTCGCGCAAGCTGCCCGCATCGGAGGGTGGCTACACCGTGGGCGTGCTGCTGCAGTGCAACTACGGCGCGCGCCACCTCTTCACCGTGGAGGGCGTGCCCGTGGGCGAGGAGATCAGCGACCTGCGCCCCTGCTACACCGGGCCCAAGAAGCCGAGCCCCGGAATGTTCAAGGAGTTGCCGGCCTGCGCAACGTCGCGCGGTGACATCCAGCCCCGCACGCCCGAGGGCGCCGGCTCCATCATCGTGGTGGTGGCGACGGACGCGCCGCTGCTGCCGCATCAACTGGAGCGGCTGGCGAAGCGGGTGCCGCTGGGCATCGGGAAGATGGGGGGCCTGGGCGCGAACTCCTCCGGCGACATCTTCCTGGCCTTCTCCACGCAGCGGCTGAAGCCCCCCGCGGGCAAGGCCGTGTCCAGCGTCTCGGCGCTTGACAACGAGCGGTTGACGCCGCTCTTCGAGGCCACCATCCAGGCCACGCAGGAGGCCATCCTCAACTCGATGCTGGCCTCCGACACGATGACGGGCGCGGAGGGCAGCCGCGCCTTCGGACTGCCTCAGGACCGGCTCATCCAGGCGATGAAGAAGTATGGCCGGCTGACGACACCCGCGCCCGCGCCGTGACGCCGAGCGCGCTTCAAGGCGGGCGCGCTGCGGCCCCACGCTGCCGCGCCGCCACCCACGCCTGGACCCGCGCCTCCAGGATGTCCAGCGGCAGGGCGCCGTCGAGCAGCACGATGTCGTGGAACTCGCGCACGTCGAAGCCCGAGCCCAGCACCTGCTCCGCGCGAGTGCGCAGGTCGCGAATCTTGAGCTGCCCTACCTTGTACGCCAGCGCCTGCCCCGGCCAGGCGAGGTAGCGGTCAATCTCGTTGGTGGTATCAAGCTCGTGACGCGGCGAGTTCTCCATGAAGAAGTCGAGCGCCTGCCGCCGCGTCCACTTCTTCACATGCATGCCGGTGTCGACGACGAGCCGCACCGCGCGCCACATGTCGTAGGCCAGCTGGCCGAACTTGTCGTACGGGCTGGTGTACAGGCCCAGCTCGTCGCCCAGCGTCTCGCAGTAGAGCGCCCAGCCTTCGCCATAGGCCACGTAGTAGCCGTAGCGGCGGAACTCGGGCAGGCCGGGCTGTTCGGCGGCCAGGGCCGTCTGCAGGTGGTGGCCAGGCACTGCTTCGTGCAGCGTGAGCGGCACCATCTCCCACAGCGGGCGCGTCTCCGGCCGGTACAGGTTCACCAGGTACGTGCCCGGCCGCGAGCCATCCGGCGCGCCCGCGTAATAGAAGCCGGTGGTCGCGTCCGGGGCCATGGCCTCCGGCGTCGACTCCACGCCATACGGCTGCCGAGGCAGCGTCTTGAACAGCCGCACCAGCAGCGGGTCGATGCGCTTGGACAAGGCCCGGTAGCGCAGCAGCAGCTCATCCCCGTCCCGCGCATAGAAGCGCGCATCCGTTCGCAGAAAGCGGAAGAACTCCGCCAACGTGCCCTCGAAGCCCGTCTGGGCCTTCACCGCCTCCATCTCCGCGCGCAGGCGCTGGACCTCGGCCAGGCCGAGCGCGTGAATCTCCTCCGCGCCCAAGCCCGTGGTGGTGAACTTGCGCGCGAGGAAGTCATACAGCTCCTCGCCGTCGGGGAGCTGCCAGATGCCCACCGCCTCCGTGCCCTCCGGAACGTACTCCTCCGTGAGGAACTCGTGGAAGCGCGTCAGCGCGGGGAGCACGCCCTGCGCAATCGCCGCGCGGCCCGCCGTGGACAGGCGTTGCTGCTCCGCGGAGTCGATGCCCTTGGGGAAGCGGCGAAACGGCGCGAAGAAGCCGCTGTCCGCCGGGTCCGTGACGAGCTGCTTCGCCACCTGCGGCGGAACCCGTTGGAGGACGACCTGGGGGTGGATGCGCTTCTCACGCAGCCCCTCGCGCAGCAGCGCCAGCACCTGGTCCACATAGGTGCCGAAGCCCTGGAGCCGGGCCACCCAGTCCTCGTAGTCCTTCACCGTCTCGAAGCGTAGGTTGTCCGCGAGCTGGTAGGCCGTCTGCACACCCGGCGGCTGCTTGATGCCCTCCGGGATGCCACCCATGTGGTTCACCGGCATCAGGTACGTCTTGAAGCGGTGCTCCTCCACCCACGTCTCGTAGTCGCGGCGGAACAAGTCGTAGTTGAGCTGGTCCGCCGCGACGAGCGCCTCGCGGTCCATCTTCTTCAACCTCGCGAGCACCTGGAGGTTGTGCTGGTGGTCCGCCTCGATGGCCTGGAGGCTCAGGTCATCCCAGCGGTCATTCCAGCGGCGGTCACCCTGCACGGACGCGTAGGTCGGGCTGTGCTCCAGTTGGTACTGCCACTCCTGCTGGATGAGCGCCTGCAGCGCGGCGGCCTGGGGCCGGGCGTCGACGGATTCGGGAAGCATGGTGAGAACCCCACTGCGAAGAGAAGGACCGCGCGCGTCACGAGAAGAGCTCGAGCAGGTCCTCCCGGGTGATGGCCGTCGCGGCGGAGGCCTCGCTCAGGGCCGCCTCGAAGATGGCCCGCTTCTTCTCCTGGAGTCCCAGGATGCGCTCCTCCACGGTGCCCTGGGACACCAGCCGGTACACCATCACCGTGCGCTCCTGGCCAATGCGGTGGGCGCGGTCCGCGGCCTGCGCCTCCGCCGCCGGGTTCCACCACGGGTCCACGAGGAAGACATGGTCCGCCGCCGTGAGGTTGAGGCCCGTGCCGCCCGCCTTGAGGGACATGAGCAGCACCGGCTCACCTTCCGTGGACTGGAAGCGCTCGGTGACCTCGCCGCGGTTGGCCGTGGTGCCGTCCAGCCGGCCGAAGCCGATGCCCGCCGCCTTCAGGCGCGGCTCGATGAGGTCCAGCAGCGACGTCCACTGCGAGAAGACGAGCGCCTTGTGGCCCTCCGAGACGGCCGTCTCCAGCGCGTCCACCAGCGTCTCCACCTTGGACGACGTGTGGGCCCGCTGGCCCGGGACGAGCGCGGGGTGACACGCGGCCTGACGCAGCCGCAGCAGGGCCTCCAGCGCCTTGAGCACGCTGCCGCCCTCATTCAACAGGGCCACCACTTCCTTGCGCGTGGCCGCCATCACCGCGTCGTAGACGGAGCGCTCGCGCTCATCCATCTGCACGTGCATCACGGACTCGATGCGCGGCGGCAGCTCGGGTGCCACGTCCCGCTTCAGGCGCCGGAGCACGAAGGGACGGATGCGGCGCCGCAGCCCCTCGGCCGCTCCCTGCCGGCCCTCGGAGATGGGCCGCGAAATCGTGTCCTCGAAGTGCTTGCGCCCCCCGAGCAGGCCCGGGTTGGTGAAGTGCATGAGGCTCCACAGCTCCTCCAGCCGGTTCTCCAACGGCGTGCCGCTCAGCGCGAGCCGGAAGCTCGCCTTGAGCCCGAAGGCCGCGCGCGCCACCTGGCTGTCCGGATTCTTGATGGCCTGCGCCTCGTCCAGCACCAGCGAGTCCCACGTCTTCGCGCCGAGCACCGCCGCGTCCAGGCGCATGATGGCGTAGGTGGTGAGCGTCACGTCGGCGGACGGCTCCAGCGCGCGGCCGGGCCCGTGGTACACGCACACCTTCAGCGACGGGCGGAAGCGCTTCAGCTCCGAGGCCCAGTTGGGCAGCACGCTGGTGGGGCACACCACGAGCGACCCGGGCCCCAGGGCGCAAATCGTCTGGAGCGTCTTACCCAGGCCCATGTCGTCCGCCAGGATGCCGCCCAGCCCCGCGCCGCGCAGGAAGCCCAGCCAGCTGACGCCCTGGAGCTGGTACTGGCGCAGCGTGGCGTTGAGCTCCGCGGGCAGCTCGGGCGGGGGCAGCTTCTCGAAGCCAGAGATGAGCGGCGCCAGCCGGTCCAGGCCCGGCGGAGGCGGCTGCTCCAGTGTCTCACACAGCGCGGTGAGCTCCGGCAGCGCGTGGTTGGCGACCTTCCCATCCTCCTGCCGCGCGTTGAGCAGGTCCGCCACGCGCTGACCGTGCTTGTCCAGCCAGGCCCGGGGCAACGGCGCCCAGCCACCACCGTCCAGCGGAACCAGCCCCAGCCCCTCCGTCCACGCCCGGATGACGGCGGCGGCGTCCACGGCCTTGACCTCGCCCCGGGCGCCCTCCACCTGGAAGGAGAGCTGGAAGCGCACGTCGGGGACGCCCTGCCCCGTGACGCTGGACTCCAGGTGGAGCGACGGGCGCAGCTTGACGTCGGGGCTCACCAGCCCCGCCGCGTCACCGGCGAGGTCGCCGCGCCAACGCCGCAGCTTGTCCGCCCAGCGCACCATCTCCGAGCCCTGCACCGTCAGCCGGCGGCCGGGCACCAGGTTCAGCTCGTCGCGGAGCTGGTGGATGAGGCGCTGCTCGGCGGCCTCGTCGCGCAGCGGCACCGGGCCGCGCAGGTACACCATGCGCCCGTTGTCGATGCGCACCACCGGCGGCGCGCCGTAGACGAGCGTGGGCAGCACGGACAAGCCGGCGTCGAGCTGGTTCAGTTCCAGCAGGATGCGCGGCTTCAGCTCGCGGTCCAGGCGCGGCAGCCGCTTGCTGCGGACCTCCACCGGCAGGCGGCGCCCCAGCTCGGGCATGATCTTGGAGGTCAGGTCCCCCAGATGGTCCGCCGAGTACGTGCGGACGATGGGCAGGTGCTGCAGCCAGGGGCCGGACATGGACGTCTCGCCCAGGCGGACCAGCGCGTCGCTCGCGAGCGCGACCCCGGGGCTGACCACCTCCTGGATGCGCGAATCCCGGGTCACCGTCACCACAATCTGGCCGCCGCGGTCCTC
Source organism: Myxococcus sp. AM009 (assembly GCF_013372605.1). NCBI lineage: Bacteria > Pseudomonadati > Myxococcota > Myxococcia > Myxococcales > Myxococcaceae > Myxococcus > Myxococcus sp. AM009. Next base: position 64,938 of record NZ_JABXEP010000025.1, on the reverse strand, counting down.
CACCACCGCGCGCGGCAGCACCTGCTCATAGGACACCGCCACCGGGCGCCCGTCGAGCAGCACGTTGCGCGCCGACTCCAGCACCTTGAGCACCGCGTCCAGCGTCTCCGGCGCCAGGGTGCCGCGCGTGCGCCGCTGCTCCAGGATGCGGTCGGCCAGCAGGTCCGCGTTCTCCACCTGGAGCTTCGCGGCCTCCGCGGGCCGGGCCATCAGCGACGTCAGGCTGCCCTCCAGCGGCGTCTCCGTGCCGTCCACATGGACGATGGAGCGGCGAAGCTCCAGGCCGCCGTCCTCGCGGGTGAAGTGGTAGACGACGCGCGCCCAGCGGGTGGCCGCCGTCTCCATGGGCGCGTCCTGCCGCTCCGCCTGCTGGATGGAGATGGCCGCCGCCACCACGTGTTCGCAGGGGTCCACCAGGCTGGGGCAGTCACACTCCCAGGCGTCGTCGTTCGGATACAAAACCACCGTGAGGGCGACCGGGCGCCCCTTGGCGCGCACCCTCAGCTCCAGCTCGCCCCCTTTCTGGGACTGGAGCACCACGGCTCCGGAGCGGGCGAGGTTCACCCCGTTGGACCAGATTCCCGGCTTGGCTTCCTTCCGGACGGTTTCGAGCAGTTGGGCGGTGGCGGACATGGGGCGCTGTTTCCCTACGCCCCCAGCATGCGTCGCGCAACGGCCATGAGCGCGCACCGTCGCGTGGCAGGCGGGCCTGGACGCGGAGCCCTGCCTGGAAAAACTTCAACGCCAGCGGCCCGGCGCCCGCGCCACCGCGAACGATGAGGACATCGTACGAATCACTCCCACCCTCATGTATGTATTTCATTCCACGCAAACACGGGCGCCTATCATTGACATGCAAAGATGAAAGGACTTAGCTGTATTGCAGTCGTCTCCCTGATACTCCAACGAAGCCAGCTCACCGGGTCTTGCCCAGGAAACGAGAGGACGCGTGGACATCACGCAGAGGCAGGACGAGGCGAAGCCGGGAGCCAACACTCCGTCGCGATTCGCACGCTGGGCACGGGCCGCCACACTGACTGAGCGGGCTGAATCCACTCCCAAAACCAGCGCGACGCGACGCGACACATCCGCCGCGGCGCGCAAGCGATTGGATGCATGGCGTCAGCAGGAGCCCTTCGGGCAGGCGGACTGGTGGCGGCGCAGATTGCAATCCTCGGGGCTGACCGAAGCGGAGCTGCTCACGCTGCTGGAGGTGCCCACCGAGGCGCCCTGGGCCCCGCCTGCTGAAGTCCCCGGCTGGGTGCGGGTGCTGGAGCGCGCCTACGCGGAGCCCTCGCACGCGCCCGTCCCCTGGCCCGAGCGCACGGAGGGCCCGGACCGCTCGGCCTTCCTTCCACTGGTGGAGCCGCTGGTGTCGCGCGCCGTGGCGCAGCTCACCGCCGCGCTGACGCCCCTGAAACACGCCGCGCCTGGGCTCGACCTGGAGCCGGGCGTCGTCGTCTCCACGATGCTGGGTCACCTGCCCCAGGTGCTGGCACCGGTGCTGGGCCGCGCCATGGTGGTGGAGCTGCACGCCGCGCAGTTGGAGGAGCTGCTCGCCGGAGACACCCCGGAGGCGCGCTTCCAGGACTTCACGAAGCGGCTGCGCCAGCCGCAGGTCGCCCTGGACATCCTGGAGCGTTACCCGGTGCTGGCCCGCTGCGTCGTCCTGCGCATCGCGGAGTGGGAGTCCAACTGCCTGGGGCTGATGAAGCGGCTGACGCGGGACGCGCCCCTGCTCTGGCCGCGGTTCAACGCGGGCCGGTCTCCCGGCGCGCTGGTGGAGGCGCGCGGCGGCTTCTCCGACCCGCACCGGGGCGGCCAGGGCGTCTTCATCCTCCGCTTCGAGTCCGGGCTGCGGCTCGTCTACAAGCCGCGCTCACTGGGAGCAGAGGCGGGGCTCCAGCAGCTCCTCGCGTGGCTCAACGCGCGCGGCGCCACGCCCGCCATGAAGGGCGCGGAGGCGCTGGACCGGGGAGAATACGGGTGGATGGAGTACGTGGCCCCCGCGCCGTGCGCGTCCACGGAGGAGGTCCGGCGCTTCTACGAACGTCAGGGCGCCTATGTCGCGCTGATGCACGCGCTGGACGGCACGGACCTGCACTTCGAGAACCTCATCGCCGCGGGTGAGCACCCGGTGCTGGTGGACGTGGAGACGCTCTTCCACCCGGTGTCGGGCACGCGCACGCTCCGGGACTCCGAGCACGCGGTGGAGGCCCCACCCATTTCGGTGCTCCGCAGCGGGCTGCTGCCGCAGCAGTTCTGGGGCACGCGCACGAAGGCCGGGGTGGACCTGAGCGGGCTGGGCGCTCGGGCAGGTCAGCTCACGCCGCAGGCCTACCTGATGACGGCGGAGCGAGGAACGGACCGGATGCGCTTCGAGCGGCGGCCGGTGGCGATGCCCGGCGCCAACAACCTGCCGCGCCTGGAGGGTGAGGCCGCGCCCGTGCTGACCTACCGCGACGCGCTGGCCGCCGGCTTCACCCGCATGTACGGCCTGCTGCTGGAGCACCGCGAGGCGCTGCTCGCGGAGGTTGGGCCGCTGGCCGCCTTCGCGCGCGTGCCCATGCGCGTCCTCTTCCGCAACACGGCGGTGTATGGCGCGCTCCTCTACGAGAGCTACCACCCGCACGCGCTGACAGACGGTCTCGAGCGCCAGCGCTTCTTCGACCACCTGTGGCGCGCCGCCGTGCCTGTCCCGGACTTCGCCGCGCTCGTGCCCCTGGAGACGGAGCAGTTGGAGCGGGGAGACCTGCCGTACTTCACCGCGCGCGCCGATTCGATGGACCTGGAGGCGGGCTCGGGCCAGCGCCTGCCGGACTTCTTCCAGGAGACGGGCATGGCGCGCGTGCGCCGCCGGCTGGAGGGCCTGTCGCCAGAGGACCAGACGCGGCAGCGCTGGGTGCTGGAGCGCTCGCTGGATGTCCTGCTGCTGAGCTCCGGGACGGTGGCGCGGCCGAGCTATCCGTTCCAGGAGCACCCCCAGCCGGACCTCCGCGACGCGCTGCTCACGGAAGCCCGACGCGCGGGCGAGCGGCTGCTGCCGTTGGCCTTCGAGCGCCGCGGCGAAGCGCACTGGCTGGGCCTGGACGCGGGCGAAGGCGGCTGGCGGCTCGGGTCACCCGGGCCGGATGTCTTCCAGGGGCGCGCGGGCATCGCGCTCGCGCTGGGCTACCTGGGGGACGTCACGCGAGACGCGCGCTTCACGCGGCTGGCGCGGTCCACGCTGCGCACCCAGGCGCGCATCCTGGCGGAGGAGCCCGCAAGCGTGGTGGGGCTGGGCGTCCTCAACGGCTGGGGCGGCATCCTCTACGCGCTGACGCACCTGGGCGTGCTGTGGAAGGACGACGCGCTCCTGGACGAGGCCGCCGGCTACGTCCCGCGGCTGCGGCCCCTGGTGCAGAAGGACACGGTGCTGGACGTGGGCGCGGGCGCCGCGGGCTGCCTCCTGGCGCTGCTGGTGCTCGGGGAGCACCGCCCGTCAGACACGCTGTGGGCCACGGCGGACGCCTGCGGCCAGCGGCTGCTGGAGACGTCCACGCCCCAGGCCCGGGGCGCTGCCTGGATTTGCGAGGCCGCCGGGAACCGCTACCTCGCGGGCATGGCACACGGCGCCGCCGGCATCAGCCTGGCGCTGCTGCGGCTGTTCGCGCGCACGGGCGATACGCGCCTGCGTGACGCCGCGGTCGCGGGTATGGCGTACGAGCGCGGGCTCTACTCCCCCCAGGAGCGCAACTGGCCCGACCTGCGCGTGGGCGCGAAGGAGCTGGCGGCGGCCGTGGACGGGGCGGAGCACTTCCTCTGGGCGTGGTGTACTGGCGCCCCCGGCATCGGACTCGCGCGACTGTCCGGCCTCCCCTTCGTGGACGACGCCGCGGTGCGCGAGGAGCTTGCCATCGCGCTGGACTCCACGCTGGCGCGAGGCTTCGGCCGCAACCACGGCTTGTGTCACGGCGACCTGGGCAACGCGGACTTCCTGCTGGAAGCGGCGGCCACGCTCGGGGACTCGAAGCTCCAGGAGCGCACGAACGCGGTAGCGGGCGGCATCCTGCGCGGCATCTCCGGGCACGGCTACCTCTTCGGCCTGCAAGGCAGCACGGAGACGCCGGGCCTGATGGTGGGCCTGGCGGGCATCGCCTACGGACTGGCGCGGCTGGCCATGCCGGAGCGCCTGCCCTCGCTGCTGGCTGTCGCGCCGCCACGAATCGTCCGAGGTGAAGGGCTGGGCACCTCGGATGGCCGTCCCTCCAGCCATGTCCAGGAGCAGTCATGAGCCAGAAGAAGGAACACATCCTCCGTGCGTGGCGTGACCCCGAGTACTTCAACAGCCTGTCGTCGGAGGAGCGCGCGGCCCTGCCCGCCAACCCCGCCGCCGAACTGGAGCTGGGGGACGACCTCCTGGAGGTCATCACTGGCGGCGACGCCTGTCTGCCCGGCCAGTCCAGCCCCTACTGCACGCCGTGCCCGCCGTTCCACTGCTTCTGAGCCACCCCTCTTTCCTGTCCAGGAGCAGTCATGAGCCAGAAGAAGGAACACATCCTCCGTGCGTGGCGTGACCCCGAGTACTTCAACAGCCTGACGTCGGAGGAGCGCGCGGCCCTGCCCGCCAACCCCGCCGCCGAGCTGGAGCTGAGCGACGAGGTCCTGGAGCGCATCACGGGCGCGGACAGCTGCGAGCAGTTCGGCAGCTACCACTGCACGCCGTGCCCGCCCTACGTCTGCCTGTAGCGAAGAAGCCATTGGGGGGCTGGCTCAGTCCCGGGCCAGTCCCCCACCCCATGCGCTAACGTCCCGCCACGATGCAGCCACCCACCGACGGCCGCCCCTCCATCTTCCGCAAGGAAGCCCTGGCGCACTACCAGCGCGTCGTGCAGGACGATGGCGATTTGCTGCGCATCGGTGGCCGGTGGACGCGGTGGACCTTCGCGCTCCTGTTCGTCTTCGGCCTCGCGCTGGCGCTCGGTGTCCTGGCGTGGCCGGCGCTCATTGCCCCGGAAGGAACCATGCCGCCATGACGGCCGAGGCGCCGCGGCAGCCCCAGCGCGGGTGGAGGCTCCGCCTGCGCAGGCGCGTGCCCGAAGTGCGGCAGATGACGATGACGGACTGTGGCGCCGCCTGTCTGGCCATGGTGCTGGCCTACCACGGCCGCCACATGGGCCTGGACGCGGTGCGGGAGGTGACAGGCCCCGGACGTGACGGCGCCAGCGCGAAGGCGCTGAAGGCCGCCGCCCAGAAGCTGGGCCTGCGCGTGCGCGCCATCTCCGTGGACCTGGACCGCCTGCCCTTCCTGCCTCCGGCCACCATCCTCCACTGGCGCTTCACGCACTACGTCGTCTTCGAGCGGCTGGGCCGCGGCTGGGTCGAGGTGGTGGACCCCGACCAGGGCCGCCGCCGCGTCTCCATGGAGCAGTTCAGCCAGTGCTTCACCGGCGTGGCGCTGCTGCTGGAGCCGTCCGACAGCTTCCAGCCGGGCCACCCGCGGCGCGGGCCCTACCGCTACCTGGTGCCCCTGGTGAAGCGGCAGGCCGGCACGCTAGTGAAGGTCCTCGCGCTGTCCGCCGTGCTCCAGGTGCTGACGCTGGCGGTGCCGCTGCTCACCGGCATGGTGGTGGACCGCGTGGTGCCCCGGCAGGACTACTCGCTGATGGGCGTGCTGTCCGCGGCGCTCGCGGGCGTGTTGCTCTTCGAGCTGCTCTCATCGGTGGTGCGCGGCCAGCTCCTGGTGGAGCTGCGCACCCGGCTGGACTCGCAGATGACGCAGGGGCTCCTGGACCACCTGGTGAGCCTGGCCTACCCCTTCTTCCAGCTCCGGCCCGCGGGAGACCTGCTGACGCGGCTGGGCTCGCAGCAGGCCATCCGCGAGCTGCTCTCCACCGGCCTCTTGTCCAGCGCGCTCGACGGGGCGTTGGTGCTCCTCTACCTGGGCCTGCTGCTGGTGGCGGACGCGTCGCTGGGGCTGCTGGTGGTGGGCCTGGGCCTGTTGCAGGTGCTGGTGTTCGCGCTGCCCCGGGCCCGCCAGCGCAGCCAGCTGTCGCGCAGCCTGGACATGGGCGTGCGCAGCCAGAGCTACCTGATGGCCATGCTGTCCGGCATGCAGACGCTCAAGGCCTTCGGCGTGGAGGGCCGCATGGTAGGCAGTTACGCCAACCTCTACGTGGACCTGCTCAACGTGGAGCTGGAGCGCGGCCGGCTCTCCGCCTGGCTGGACGCGCTGACGGGCACGCTGCGCCGCGTGTCCCCGCTGGTGCTGCTGTCCGTGGGCGCGTGGCGCGTGCTGGACGGCGCGATGTCCCTGGGACAGATGCTGAGCATCAACGCGCTGGCCACCGCGCTCTTGGTGCCCCTGTCCAACCTGCTGGGCACCGGCGGGCAGCTCCAGTTCCTGAGCACCTACCTGGAGCGCATCAACGACGTGCTGGACACACCGCCGGAGCGCGACGCGGCGCACCAGGGCCGCGCGCCCACGCTGCGCGGCGCCGTCACCCTGGAGGACGTGCGCTTCCGCTACAACCCCCACTCCGCCTGGGTGGTGCAGGGCGTGTCGGTCAGCGTGGAGCCGGGGCAGATGGTGGCGCTCGTCGGCCGCTCGGGCGCGGGCAAGAGCACCCTGGCGCACCTGCTGCTGGGGCTCTACCTGCCCACCTCCGGCCACGTCCGGTATGACGGCGCGGAGCTGGGCGAGCTGGACTTGCGCGCGGTGCGCAGCCAACTGGGCGTGGTGCTGCAGGACGCCTCGTTCTTCAACGCGTCGCTGCGGGAGAACATCACCCTGAGCGACCCGGACCTGGACATGGACCGTGTCGTGGAGGCCGCGAAGCGAGCCCACATCCACGACGACATCATGGCCATGCCCATGCAGTACGACACGCCGCTGACGGACCGGGGCCTCTCCATGTCCGGCGGCCAGCGGCAGCGGCTGGCCCTGGCCCGCGCCCTGGTGCGCAGGCCCGCCATCCTCCTGCTGGATGAAGCCACCAGCGCCCTGGACGCCACCACCGAGGCGAACGTGCAGCAGGCGCTGGCGTCCTTGAAGTGCACGCGCGTCGTCATCGCCCACCGGCTCAGCACGGTGCGCGACGCCGACACCATCCTCGTCATGGAGGCCGGCCAGGTGGTGGAGGTGGGCCGGCACCAGGAGCTGCTGGAGCGCCAGGGCACCTATGCGGCGCTGGTCAATGCACAACGCGAGGAGCGCACCCTGGCGACGGGCTGAGGCGCCTGGAGTACGACCCGGGAATCATGAATATCCTGCTTCCCGCGACCGGCTTGCCACATCTCCGCCGGCGCGCCTGCGAGGGATTCATGAACCTGGATGACTACAGCCGCTTTGACGCAGTGGGATTGGCGGAGCTGGTACGTCGGAAGGAAGTCGCCCCCGAAGAGCTGCTCCGGGTGGCGGTGGAGGCCATCCACCGCGTCAACCCGGCGCTGAACGCCGTCATCGACCTGCGAGAGGGCGAGGCGAGCGACGCGCTGAAGCAAGACGTCCCCGACGGCCCCTTCCGGGGCGTGCCCTTCCTCATCAAGGACATTGGCGTACACGCCGCGGGGGTGCCCACCGACATGGGCAGCCGGATGGCCCAGGGGACGGTGTTCCCCCATGACAGCGCGTTGATGGCGCGCTACCGGCGCGCGGGCCTGGTGCTGCTGGGCCGGACGAACGCGCCGGAGCTCGGCAACAACGCCACCACGGAGCCGGTGCTGCACGGGCCCACGCGCAATCCGTGGGACGTGAAGCGCAGTCCGGGCGGCTCCAGCGGCGGCTCGGCGGCGGCGGTGGCGGCGGGCATCGTCCCGGTGGCCCACGGCAACGACGGCGGCGGCTCGCTGCGCATCCCCGCGTCGCTCTGCGGCGTCTTCGGGCTGAAGCCCACGCGGGGCCGCAACTCGCTGGGGCCGGACGCGGGTGACTTCATCTTCGGCATGGGCATCGAGCATGTGCTGTCCCGCAGCGTGCGCGACAGCGCGGCCATGCTGGACGCCACCCAGGGCCCGGAGGCAGGCGACCCGTACTTCGCGCCGCCGCCGCGGGGGCCCTACCTGGAGGAAGTGGGCCGCGCGCCGAACCGGCTGCGCATCGCGCTGATGACGGAGGCCCCCATGGGCGCCCCGGTGAGCGCCGAATGTGTGGAGGCCGCGCGAGCGGCGGCGAAGCTGTGTACGGAGCTGGGCCACGAAGTCGTCGAAGCCGCACCCGAGCACGACGGCCAGCTGCTGCACGAGGCCGTCTCCACCGTCTGGTCAGCGACCATGGCGTCCCTGGTGGGCCTGCTGAGCCAGGTCTCCGGGCGCGACGCGGGACCGGAGCTGCTCGAGGCCTCCACCTGGGCGGTGGTGCGCCATGGCCGCGAGCTGAAGGCCACGGACCTGCAACGGGCGCTCGGCGTGTTCAACCTCGTGTCACGGCAGGTGGGCGCCTTCTTCCAACAGTACGACGTGCTGCTGTCGCCCACGGTGGCGGCGCCGCCCTTCCCGCTGGGCCTGCTGGACGCCAACGCGCCCCGGACGGCCCGCGAGTGGTACGACCACGCGTTTGGGCACTGCCCTTTCACCGCGCTGTTCAACGTCACCGGGCAGCCGGCCATGTCCGTGCCGCTGCACTGGAGCGCGGAGGGCCTGCCCATCGGCGTCCAGTTCGCTGGCCGGTACGCCGACGAGGCCACGCTGTTCCAACTGGCGGGGCAGCTCGAGCAGGCGCGGCCCTGGGCCCAGCGGCGGCCACCGGTGCACGTCACCCGGTCCGCGTAGCCGCCGTGGGACGCGCGGTGGGCCCTCGCAGCGCGAAGGCCCACCGCGAAGCAGCCGGCTCAGTCGTAGCGGCTGGTGAGCTTCAGCGTCCACGAGCGCAGCGTGCCGCTGCCCACGCCGGACGGGTTGGCGACGTGCAGCTTCCAGCGGCCGTTAATGCTGCCGTCACGCGGGATGCCCCGCGTCACGACGATGCGCGAGGGCGGCGTGCCCTCGTTCGGGCCGTCCCACAGCAGGGCCGTCTCGCCACCCGGGTCCTCCAGCGTCAGCACCAGCCGGTGCGGCGCGGTGTGGACGATGTCCAGCTCCACGTTGATGTCCATGGGCACCGTGGCCAGCCCCACCACGACGAGCGGCGCCGTCACCAGCGGGTTCGTCGACTGGAGCTTCAGGTCGGAGTACTCGATGAAGGAGGCCCCCATCCACGCCGGGGCGCAGTAGCCCTCCACCCAGCCCGACGCCAGGCCGATGCAGATGAGCTGCTCCGACGGGCACGCCACGAAGCGGGAGCACATGTCCCCGTTGCCCGCGACGTACGAGGCGTCCACGCAGCGGCCATAGGGGCTGGAGCCGTCACCGGGGCGGCCCTCGCAGACGAGCCCTGGCTGACAGATGCCAGGGCCCGTGCACGGGTCGCCTTCGGCCGCCTGCTGCGTGTGGGCCTTGAGCTGCCCCATCGTGACGGCGTTCACGTTCGCCAGCCGCGACAGCTGCACCATGTGAGAGATGGGGCGCGCCGCGACGAGGCTCTGCACCGCGGCCGCGGGGATGCCGAAGACAGTCTGCAGATTCGACGCGCTCTGCGTGTTCGCCGCGTGGATGGCGCGGCGGGCCTCCGCCAGGTTGAAGGCCACGCCGTGGAAGGTCCCCACGTGCCCGTCGACCGGCAGCTCCACGCGGCCCGTGCCCTTGGCATACGCCTCCAGCGCCGCGAGCGCCGCGGGGCCCACCTGCGGCACCGCGTCCACCTGCTCGATGCTCACGAAGCGGCGGTCATCGCCCGTGTGGAAAACGCCGTCCGGCCCCTCGCGGAAGTCCATCAGCGCCTGCGCCGTCAGGGCGTTCAGCGGCACCTCCAAATCCAACACGGTGAAGGAGATGGAGTAGTCGTTGAGGAAGGACAGCACGCCCTCCGCCGCGGGCGTCCCCGTGGCCAGCGCCTGCGCCTGCGTTCCGAGCACAACCGCCTCGTGCTCGACGTCCGTGGACGTCGGGGCGCCACAGCTGAACAGCGCGGGGAGAACCGTGGATAGCGAAAGAAACAAGGGAAGTTTGAGTTTCATGCGCACCGTGTAGCGCAAGACTTGTCCGGCGCACAGGACGTCACCCGTGCGTGACGCAATCCAACCGAACCCGTGGGGAATAGGCCCACCTCCGTGGCAGTCTTGCGCGCCATGCGAATCCCCCACGCGCTGTCCCTGGGCGCCGCCGCCCTCCTGGCGCTGTCGGCGCAGGCCGCCGCCCCCAGCCGTCCTTCTCCCACCTTGCCTTCGGGCTACTGGCCGGAGGAGAAGGTGGCCGAAGTCCTCGCCAAGACGCAGGAGGTCCGCCTGTCGCCGGACCTCTCCCGCCTCACGCCCGACGAGCAGGCGGCGGTGAAGGACCTGCTGGAGGTGGGCGCCATCTTCCAGGGCCTGTACGAATCCTCGCGCCACCACCAGGCGCTCCCGGCGCTCGCGAAGCTGGAGGCGCTGGACAAGAAGCTGGGCGGCCCCCAGCGCACGCGGGATCTGCTCACGCTGTACCGCCTGTACCAGGGACCCATCGCCAGCACCCTGAGCAACGCGCGCGAGGCGTTCCTCCCGGTGGACGCGCAGGTGGCCGCGCGCAACGTGTACCCGGTGGACGTGACGCGGGCGGAGGTGGACGCCTTCCTGGCCGCGAACCCCGGCGAGCGCCAGTCCCTGCTGAGTGAGAAGACGGTGGTCCGCCGCGCCACGGCCGCCAACCTGCGCCAGGACGTGAAGGTCCTCCAGGCGCACCCGGTGCTGGACACGCTGCACCCGGGCCTGCGCCAGGCGCTGCAAGCGAAGGCGAAGCGGCCCGACGCCAAGGCGCTCTACGCGGTGCCGTACGCGGTGGCCTACGGGCCGGAGCTGGTGAAGGCCTACGGGCTGGTGATGCGCGCGGCGCAGCGGCTGGAGGCCAGTGACGTGGAGCTGGCGCGCTACCTGCGCAACCGCGCGCGGGACTTGCTCAGCAACGACTACGAGAGCGGCGACGCGGCGTGGGTGACGGGCCGCTTCCAGAAGCTCAACGTGCAGTTGGGCGCGTATGAGACGTATGACGACGCGCTCTTCGGCGTGAAGGCGTTCCACAGCCTTTCGGTGCTGCTGCGCAACGAGCCGGCCACGCAGGAGCTGCGCAAGCGCCTGGGCGGGCTCCAGGCGGTGGAGGACGCGCTGCCCTACGCCGCGAAGAAGCGCGTGCGCGAGGACATCCCCGTGGGCGTCTACGAAGTCATCGCCGACTTCGGCCAGTCGCGCGGCACCAACACCGCGAGCATCCTCCCCAACGACGCGCTCACCGCCCGCCGCTACGGCCGCACCATCCTCCTGCGGGAGAACATCATGCGGAACCCGGAGCTGTTCGCGTCCGACGAGCGCATCTGGCGCGCCGCGGTGGTGGACGCCCACGCCCGGGAGCTGGTCTCCGAGGGCAACTTCCAGCGCACCCTCTGGCACGAGGTGGGCCACTACCTGGGGCCGGACCGTGACCAGAAGGGGCGCACGCTGGACGACGCGCTGGAGGACTACGCGGGCGCCGTGGAGGAGATGAAGGCGGACCTGGTGAGCCTCTTCTCGCTGCAGGCCTTCCACAAGAAGGGCACGCTGGACGCCGCCGGGCTGCGCGCGGTGCAGGCCTCCGGCATCCGCCGCACGCTCCAGAACGTGCGCCCGCGCGAGGACCAGCCCTACCAGCGCATGCAGTTGGTGCAGTTCAACTGGTTCCTGGAGCACGGCCTCATCCAGGCGGACCCGCGGACGGCGCGCCTGAGCATCCAGTACGACAAGTACCCGGCCGTCGTGACGGCGCTGCTGGAGCAGGTGCTCGCGCTCCAGCACGGGGGCGACAAGGCGGCCACCGCGGCCTTCTTCCAGCGGTGGAGCGCCTGGACGCCGGAGCTGCACGAGAAGCTGGCGGCGCGCATCCGCGAGGCGCAGGGCGCCCGCTTCCGGCTGGTCCGTTACGACGCGCTGGGGGACTGAGCTGGAAGCGGGCGGTTCCCGCCGAGGCCCGGGCTCAGGCGTCCGGCGGGAGCACGGGCCGCAGGACGGCGACGCCGTACATACTGGACCGCGCCCCCTGAGTCCCGTGGACCGCGGAGTATTGTGCCTCCGCGTGGATGTACATGCTCACGTCCTCGAGCGCGGAGTCGCCGGTGAACTCATGCACGTACACGCCGCTCGTGTCACGCCCGGTGGCGCCGCCGAGCAGCGCCCAGCTCTCCGGCGCGGACTGCGTCAAGCGATAGCCATCCTCAGTCCGCTCGACGACCACCCAGTGCCCGACGACGTTGGTGGCCGCGCTGCCGTCATTGTTGAGCGGGCGCATGATGACCGCGCTCATCTCCCCGACCTCCATGTCCCCCAAGGACTCGAGGGTGGAGGCGGCGCGTTCAGGGGACAGCGTCTCAACCACGTTGCGGAACTCCACCTCCGCCGCCTCGAAGCGCAGCGGAGATCCGTCCCCGACGTCCAGCTCGACGGGGATGGGCTGCCCGTCCGGCAGCGCCACCTCGGAGATGGCGCCCGGAGCCGGCGTGAGCCCCGCTCTGTAGCCACTGCCCCCCCGCTCACCGAAGGCGCCCGAGTCCACCAACTGCTCCCAGATGGCTTTGGAGGAGCCCACGCCGTGCTCCATCAACACCGCGTCGATGGACTCGGCGGTGGTCCATTGAGGGAGGGCCTCCAGCAGCCGGTCGAACGCGGTGGCCGCGCAGTAGCTCGCGCCCGGCACCGTCTCGGCGACCACCGCGGGGACATCCGCGCTGTAGGACGTCCCGTCCTGGTGACTGACCTCTCCCAGCGGGAGGCCCGCGGGCCCCGGACGAGCGTCCGGCGTCACGGGCGTGAACCCTGGCGCCGTGGGCGTGGGCGTGGGCGGTTGATACTGCACGAGCACCGGGGCCCCCGGTGACTCCCCCGTGAGGTTGGGCCCCCTGGCGCGTGTGCTCCCCGCCAGCTCGAAGGAGGAGCGCCCGGAGTCGAACCGGGCTGCCGCGGGGGCCTGCCCTCGCGCGGGGTTGGCGGTGCTCGCGGTGTTGGAAGCGGCCTTGGGCTGAAGCTGGCGGCGCATGAGCTCCAAGGCCTGGAACTGCGCTGTGGACGACGACGCAATACGAGATGAACTGGACACGACGGACTCCCCCTCTGTGTGACAGCTACCGGGTCCCCCAGGACCCGATGAAACATTCTACGCTGAACAGAAGATTCAACAACACCCCAAGTGAATCAAAACGGACTCTGGGAGCCACTCCACCCAGGGCGTAGGGGGCTGTATTCGCTCCCGTCACTCGCGGCGGCGTCACGGAAGCGGCCGTCAGGGTTCGCGCCCGCACGCGTCGGAGGTGCCCCCCCACACACCGCCACCTTTGATGCGAGGCTTCTGGATGCCAGGCTCCCGACGTCCGTCTCACGCGCGCGCCATCCTCTTCGGCCGGAATCCCACCCAGGACGACCCCTTCGACGTGGAGGCCGACGCGGCCGAAGCGCTCGGGGTCGACACCTACCAGGCCGACCTGGGGGCCCTCCTCTCCGGCAATGCCGAACAGGCACTGTCCACCCTCCCGGAGCGCGGCAGGCTCCGGCTCCTCTACCGCGGCTGGATGTTGACGGAGGAGGAGTACACCGCGCTGGACGAAGCCGTGTCCGCCCTGGGGCACCGGCTGACGACGACGCCCGAGCAGTACGCGGCGGCGCTCTACCTGCCCAACTGGTACCCCCAGCTCTCCCGCTACACCGCCCGCAGCGTCTGGACGGAGGGCACGGACGCGGCGGAGGCCTGGCACGCGGCCCAGGTGCTCGGCCCGCGGCCCTGGCTGGTGAAGGACCATGTGAAGTCGGCCAAGGAGCGCTGGGACGACGCCTGCTTCATCCCCGAGGGCACGACGCAGGCACGCTTCGAGCAGATTTGCGCCAACCTCGTCGACGAGCGCGGAGACCGCTTCGAACGAGGGCTCGTTGTCCGCAAGTTCCTCCCCTTCAAGGAATACGGCCGCACGCCGGCGGGCCCGGCCCACCTCGAGTTCCGGCTCTTCTTCGGAGGCGGCCGGATCCTCGCCGCCGAGCCGTACCACGAGTTCGACGTCGACGTGCCGGACTTCACCGGCTTCGAGCCCCTGGCCCGGCGCATCGACTCGCCCTTCCTCACCCTGGACGTCGCCATGCTCCAGGACGGGGGCTGGGCGGTGGTCGAGGTGAACGACGGCGGCGTCTCCGGACTGCCACCCGGGCTGGACCCGCGCACGCTCTTCGAGGCGCTGCTCGCCTCTCGCTAGACAGCGCGGCGACCGCCACTTTCCGGGACTGCCCCACCCCACGCGGCGGGGGCGTGTGGCGCGCCGAGCGGTGCGCCGCCGCTTTCACCCTCCCCCCGGATGCGCACAGTTTCGGACAGGACCCTATGACCGGGAGGAAGGCATGGCGCAGCCAGGCAGGCGTCGCATGTACCTGGGGGTGGCCGGCACGGCCGTGATGCTGCTGGGAGGCTGTGCCGCCCAGCGCTCCAGCGCGAAGGTGGAGAAGGAGTGGGTGGCGCGCGTCCCGCCCGGCGACCTGGGAAACGTGCGACAGGCGCAGCTCACGGAGGAGCAGGCCCAGGAGCAAATCACCCGCGCCCAGGTGGCCAGCCAGGACGCCGAGGCCGCGCGAGAGGTCGTCCAGCGCAACGAGGACGCCGCGAAGGCCCGCTATGAAGCAGGTGAGGCAGCGCTCGAGGTCGCGCAGGCGACGGGTGACGTCGCGGCCATCGAGCGGGCCCAGAACGCCGCCTGCACGGCCCAGCACGCCCTCACCCTGGCCGAGGCGGAGGCCGCCTGGCGCGACGACGCGGTGACGACGTCGAAGTCCCTGGAGGTCATGCGCCAGCGGGAGCTGGACGTGGCCGACGCCCAGCTCGAACAGGCGGAGTACGAAGCCGTCAACGCCAACGCGGACGTCCGTGCGAAAGAGCTGTCCCCTGGCGACTTCTCCAGCGCCGTCGCCGACGCCCGGCGAAAGGCGGCGGAGCAGCAACAGCAGGTGGACGCCAACCTCCAGCGCGAACAGCAGGCCAAGGCGCGCTGGCAGCAACTGCAGGACCAGGGCTACGGAGGCAGCGGCTCACAGCAGCCCTGAGCCGCGCCTTCACGGGGTAGCGTCCCACGTGACAGCGCGGGCCGGAGCACCGTGCTCCGGCCCGCGCCGCCCATGCCTTCTCATCCGCCTTACTGCACCTCGGGCTCCCGAGGCGCCTTCCACGGGGGCAGGCCCTGCGGACACGCGGGCATCATGTCGAGCCGGCCATAGAGGCCCTGCGTCTCATCGGCGGGCCCCGCGGTGAAGAAGAGCGCCTGGGCGGGCTGGCCCTGCACGCCATTGCCGAAGCTCAGGGCCCAGAGCCCGTCGACCACGACAGGCTGCCCGTCCGGCCGAGTGAGCGCCCCCGCCCAGGCGCCCGAGGCCGGGTCATACGCGTGGATGGTGCCATCTCCGAAGTTGCCCACCAGCAGGTGGTTGCTGAACTGCCCGAAGCCCGCAGGCGCCAGGGCCATGCCCCACGGCGCGTTGAGCGCCCCCTGAGACGCGAACCGCCGCAGCAACTGTCCGTTCAGGTCGAAGGCGTTGATGTAGCCCGCGCCCGCGCCCGGGACGTCATCCGTGAGTCCCGCGTCCTGCTGCGCATACGAGACGTAGAGGGTGCCCTCGACGTTCTGGATGTTGAAGGGCGCGTACCCGGCGGGCAGCGATGGGTCCTCGAAAGCGCCCGGCATCGGCATGCGCGTGAAGCGGGAGTTGAAGACGTCGATTCGCCCGTTCCGGAAGTCCGCCGCGTACAGCATGGCGTCCGCCCCGCTCCCCGCCAGCGCGAGCCCCTTGTACACGGCGCCCGCGGTGGAGTTGTCCGCGACAGTCATCGCCCAGACCTCGTCCACCATGGGTGCCCAGGCGGCCAGGAGGCCCTGCTCCGTGGCGAAGATGAAGCGAGCGGGCCCCGAGACGCCCGTCCCCGTCACGACGAACGCTTCCGAGCCATTGAACACCACACCGGTGGGCGTCCCCGACTCGGCCACGCCAGGCGGCGCGGGGATGCCCACGATGAGGGGTTGCTGGACCCCGTTGCCGTCATAGAGCGACGACGTGCCCGTGCCGTTGTTCGCCACCCACGACACGCCCGTCGGGTTGAAGGCCAGGCCCCACGGGTTGATGAGGTGCGGGTCGACGTACTCCGCGCCCAGCGCGGGACTGTTGGCGACGAGGTTGCGCTGCGTGTATCCGCCCGCCACCGAGCAGTCAGCCGGCGGCGCGGGTGGCATCGCCGCCCTGGCGACCGGCACGGTGAAGACGGCGACGGCCGCGGACAGCACCCCTTGCATCAACGTGGGCCTGCGAGTGTTCATCACGATTCCCCCCCTCTGAGACGGCGAACCGCCGCGTGCTCATTGAGCAACAAGCTGGGAGGGCGTCTTCGGATGAACAACCCGGACTGCTGCCCAGTCGCATTGCACACCGGACGGCAATCACTGGCCCGCGAGGGCGACCCGGACTACTCGCCTCGGGACGCCTTGTCCGCACGCCACCAGTGGCTCATGCGCTCGTGAAGCTCCGCCTCGTAGCCTTCCTTGCTCGGGCGGTAGAAGACGGAACGCTCCAACTGCGCGGGCAGGTACGTCTGCCCGGGCACGTAGTGGTCCTTGAAGTTCCAGGGCGTCTGGTAGCCCTTGCCGTGCCCCAGCTCCTTCATCAGCTCGGTGGGCGCGTTGCGGAGGTGGAGCGGAGGCTCCGCGTTGGGGTGCTCCTGGAGCGCCGCCAGCGCCGCGTCCAGCGCCGCATAGGCACGGTTGCTCTTCTTCGCCGTGGCCAGCAGGACGACGGCGTGCGCCACGCAGATGCGCCCCTCTGGCATGCCCATGGCGTGGAAGGCCTCCTCGCAGTCACGCACGATGCTGATGGCCTCCGGCATCGCCATGCCCACGTCCTCCACGGCGATCACCTTGAGCCGTCGCCACAGGGACGCCACGTCGCCCGTCTGGAGCAGCTTCGCCGCCCAGAAGACGGCGCCCTGGACGTTGGAGCCCCTGCACGACTTCTGCAGCGCGCTCAGCAAGTCGTAGTGCTGGTCCCCATCCTTGTCGTGACGGGACAGGCTGGTGCCCACCGCCTCGCGCGCCGTCTCGGGCAAAATCTCCGCGCCGTCCGCGGTGAGGCTGGCGGCCAGCTCCAACGCCCCCAGCGCCTTGCGCACATCGCCCACGCCGCCCTTCGCCAGCAGCGTCAGCGCCTCGTCTCCCACCGTCAGGTTGCGCGCCCCCAGGCCCCGCTTCGAGTCACCGAGCGCCCGCGTCAGCGCTGACTGGATGTCCGCGACGGTGAGCTCCTTGAGCTGGAACACACGACACCGGCTGACGAGCGCGGGGCGGACCTCGAAGCTGACGTTCTCCGTGGTGGCGCCCAGGAGGACGAAGAGGCCGCTCTCCACGTGGGGCAGCGCCTGCTCCTGCACGTTCTTCGCCCAGCGGTGAATCTCGTCGACGAAGAGGACGGTGCGGCGGCTGTACTGGTTGCGCAGGCGCTCGGCTTCGGCCACCACCTCGCGGATGCGGGGGATGCCGTCCGACACGGCGGAGAGGATGACGAACTCCGCGTCCACCCCGGTGGCCATCATCCGCGCGAGCGTCGTCTTACCCACCCCCGGAGGCCCCCAGAAGAGGGAGGAGACGATGGCCTTGCGCTCGATGAGTTGGCGGAGCGGACGTCCCGGACCCAGCAGATGGGACTGACCGATGAACTCGTCAGGCGTGCGAGGCCGCATCCGCTCCGCCAGGGGCGCGAAGCGATTCACGTCGACGGAGGCGGAGAAGAGGTCGGGACCAGCGCTCATCGGGCCGAAGGCTCCCCCCTCCGTGGCCCAGGGTCAATCATCCGAATCGAGCGGCTCGACGAGCACCTGTCCCAGTGTCAGGTCGTTCAACGCGGTCCGCAGGGCCTCCACCTGGGCGACGGGCAGCTCCAGCCGATACCCCACGGTGGCCGAATACTCCTCCGCCAGCACCTGCGCCTCGTAGGACGGCAGCAGGCGGCGCAGCCCGTCGACGTGGGGGTACTCCACCTCGACGGCCAGTCGCGTCTTGCGCACACGCTCCGTGGTGGGGAGGCTTTCGAGCGCCTGCTGGACGCCGGCGGTGTAGGCGCGCACCAGCCCGCCCTTTCCGAGCAGCGTCCCACCGAAGTACCGGGTGACGACCATGGCCACGTCGCCCACGCCCCCGTGCAGCAGGGCGGTGAGCATGGGCCGGCCGGCCGTCCCATGGGGCTCGCCGTCGTCGCTCATGCCCACCTGGGCGGTGGAGCCCGGAGGCCCGACGACGAAGGCCCAGCAGTTGTGGGTGGCGTCGGCGAACTCCGCGCGGACGCGGGCGATGAAGGCCTTCGCCTCCTCCACGGTGGGCGTGTGGGCGGCCGTGGTGATGAAGCGGCTCTTCTGGATGTCCTGCTCCACCCGGTGGAGCCCGGCCGGGATGGGGTAGCGCTTCTCGTCCATGGGTGTGTTGGAACAGTGTCACATATCCCAGGCCGCCTGGAGCTCACGCCTGACGCAGCACCAGCAGCCGAAGCTCCGCCATGTCCTCCATGGCGTACTTCACGCCCTCGCGGCCGAGGCCCGAGCCCTTCACGCCCCCGTAGGGCATGGTGTCGACGCGGAAGCTCGGCACGTCGCCGACGACGACGCCCCCCACCTCCAGCTCGTCCCAGGCCTTCATCGCCCGCGACAGGTCCTGTGTGAAGAGGCCCGCCTGGAGTCCGAAGCGCCCGCTGTTCACCTGCGCCAAGGCTTCGTCGAAGCTGTCAAAGGGCTGGAGCAGGACGACCGGGCCGAAGGCCTCCTCGCTGCTCAGCGACGCATCCTCGGGGACCCCCTCCAGCACCGTCGCGTCGAGCACCGGGCCACGCCGTCCGCCTCCCGCGAGGACCCGCGCCCCGCGCTGCACGGCCTGCTGAATCCAGCCCTCCAGGCGCCGCGCCGCGGGCTCGTCAATCATGGGACCCAGCGTCGTGGCCTCATCCGACGGGTTGCCCGGCCGCAGCGCCTTCGCCCGTTCGACGAGCCGCTCCCGGAGCGCGTCGTACAGCGACGCATGGACCAGCACGCGCTGCACCGAGATGCAGCTCTGCCCGGCCTGGAAGAAGGCCCCCTGCGCCACCCGGTCCGCGATGAAGTCCAGCGGCGCGCCCGGCGCCTCGTCCACCAC
This sequence comes from Myxococcus sp. AM009, assembly GCF_013372605.1. NCBI lineage: Bacteria > Pseudomonadati > Myxococcota > Myxococcia > Myxococcales > Myxococcaceae > Myxococcus > Myxococcus sp. AM009. Next base: position 45,740 of record NZ_JABXEP010000025.1, on the reverse strand, counting down.
GCAGGCCGCGTTGCCGCCCAGCTCCAGCACCACCTTCTTCCGGCCCGCCCGCGCCTTCAGCTCCCACCCCACCTTCTCCGAGCCCGTGAACGAGAGCAGCTTCAGCCGGTCGTCCTCGATGAGCGGCGCGATGTCCTCCAGCCGCACAGGCAGCACGGAGAAGGCCCCCTCGGGCAGCTCCGTCTCCGCCAGCACCTCCGCCATGATGAGCGCGCTCACCGGCGTGCGGTCCGACGGCTTGAGGATGAACGGGCAGCCCGCGGCGATGGCCGGCGCCACCTTGTGCGCCACCAGGTTGAGCGGGAAGTTGAACGGGGTGATGAACGAGCACGGCCCCACCGGCACGCGCTGGGTGAAGCCCCGGTAGCCCGCAGCGCGCTTCGACACCTCCAGGTTCAGCACCTCGCCCCCGCCGCGCACGGCCTCCTCGGCGGCGGCCTTGAAGGTCTCAATGAGCCGGTCCACCTCCCCCCGCGCGTCGCGCAGCGGCTTGCCCGCTTCGATGCAGAGCGCCAGCGCCAGCTCCTCCGCGCGCTCGCGGAAGCGGCGCACGCAGTGTTCGAGCACCGCCTGCCTCGCGTAGGGCGCCAGCTTCCGCATGGGCTCGGCCGCGCGGACGGCGGCGGCGATGGCTTCCTCGACAGCCGCGGCATCCGCGACCGCGACGTGCGTCACGACCTCGCCCGAGTACTTGTGGGTGACGGCCAGCTCCGCGTTGGGCTGCCGGGGACGGTTGGCCAGGTAGTACGGGTAACGTTCAGCCAGCATGGTGTTCCTCCAGTGTTCGCGAACCGTCGCTCCTTCTCAGAGCGCGGCGAGCTCCTCCGCACCCGCGCCGAGCGCTCGTGCGTTGTCCGAGTAGTCGATGGGCACGTCGATGACGTGGACGCCGCTCGACGACAGGCAGCGAGCCAGCGTGGCGCCGAACTCCGTCGCGCTGGTCGGCCGGTGGCCATGGGCTCCATACGCCTCCGCGTAGCGCACGAAGTCCGGGTTCCCCAGCGCCATGCCGAAGTCCGGCAGGCCCATCTCCCCCTGCTTCCAGCGAATCATCCCGTAGCCGTCGTCGCGCACGACGACCACCGTCAGGTCCAGCCCCAGCCGGACGGCCGTCTCCAGCTCCTGCGAGTTCATCATGAACCCGCCGTCCCCGCAGACCGCCACCACCTTGCGGCGGGGATGCACCAGCTTCGCCGCGATGGCCGAAGGCAGCCCCGCTCCCATCGTCGCCAGCGCGTTGTCGAGCAGCAGCGTGTTGGGCCGGCGCGTGCGGTAGTAGCGAGCGAACCACAGCTTGTACATGCCGTTGTCCAGGCACACGACGCCGTCGTCCGCCAGCGCGCGCCGCAGCTCGGCGACGAGCCGCGCGGGGTAGATGGGGAAGCGGTCGTCATCCCCACCGTGCGCGAGCTGCGCCTCGAGCCCCGCGCGGAACTTCTCGAAGGGCGCGAAGTCCCAGTGCGCACGCTGCCCCAGCCCTTCACCGATGCGCCACACCGCGTTCGCGATGTCGCCCGTCACCTCCAGCTGCGGGAAGTACACGGGGTCCACCGCCGCCGACGAGAAGTTGAGATGCACCACGGTGCGGCGGCTGTCGCGCATGAAGAACGGCGGCTTCTCGATGACGTCGTGGCCCACGTTGATGATGCAGTCCGAGGCCTCGATGGCGCGGTGGACGAAGTCCCCTTCCGACAGCGCCGCCGTGCCCATCCACAGGGGATGCGACTCGTCCACGACGCCCTTCCCCATCTGCGTGCTGAAGAAGGGGATGCCCGTCTTGTCCACGAAGACGCGGAGCATCTCCGACGTGAGCTTGCGGTTGGCGCCCGCGCCAATCATCAGCAAGGGCCGGCGAGCGGAGGCAATCGCCTCGACGGCCAGCGCGATGGAGGCCTCGTCCGCCACGGGCCGGCGCTGGGCGCTGGGCGCCAGCAGCGGGGCGTCCGTCTGCTCCCGGGCCACGTCCTCTGGCAGCTCCAGGTGCGTCGCGCCGGGGCGCTCCTCCTCGGCGCGGCGGAACGCCTCACGCACGGCCGAAGGGACATGCTCCGCCGACACGAGCGTGCGCGTCAGCTTCGTCAGCGGGCGCATCATCCCCACCACGTCGACAATCTGGAAGTGGCCCTGCTTGCCGGCCCGGATGGGCTTCTGCCCGGTGACCATCACCATGGGCATGGCGCCGAGCTGCGCATAGGCGGCGGCCGTGACGAGGTTGGTCGCCCCGGGCCCCAGCGTCGACAGGACGACGCCCGCGCGGCCAGTGAGCCGCCCATACGTGGCCGCCATGAAGCCCGCGGCCTGCTCATGACGGGTGAGCACCAACCGCATGCCCGCGGCCCGCATGGCCTCGATGACGTCCAGGTTCTCCTCTCCCGGAAGTCCGAAGACGCTGCGCACGCCCTCCGCTTCCAACGCTTTGACGAACAGGTCTGCTGCCTTCATCGGGTGCCTCCTTCGCGACCTCGCGATGGGAGAACACTTACCCGCGGGCCATGATTGGTACATTCGTTTGTTCCCATGGCTTCGATAGGCAGCGCCTATGATTGCGCCATGGAACTGCGCCACCTCCGGTACTTCTCCGCCGTCGCGGACACCCTGCACTTCGGGCGAGCCGCCAGGCGCGTCCACGTCTCACAGCCCACGCTGTCACAGCAGGTTCGCCAGCTCGAGGAGGAGCTCGGCGCGCCCCTCTTCGAGCGCGCCCGGAGCGGCGTGCGGCTGACGCAGGCGGGCGAGCTGTTTCGCACCTACGCCTCGCGGGCGCTGGAGGACGTGGACGCGGGCAGGGTCGCCGTGGGCGCGCTGCGGGGCCTCACCACCGGCGCCCTGCGCGTGGGCTACCCGCCCAGCATGCGCGGCGTCGTGTTGCCCGCGCTCTCCGCCGTGCTGCGCAAGCACCCGGGGCTGGTGCTGAGCGCCGAGGAGGCCGTGGTGCGGCGGGTGGAGCGGCGGCTGGCGGATGGCCGGCTCGACGTGGGGCTGGGCTACGCCCCCGCGCGCTCACCGGACCTGGAGGCGGAGCCCGTCTTCGACAGCAAGCTGGCGCTGGTGGTCGCCAAGGGACATGCCCTGGCGAAGCTGGAGGCCGTGGGCGCCAGGCCCCTGGCCCAGGAGCCCTTCGCGCTGCTGTCCCAAGGGCTGCGCGTGCGCGCGCGCGTGGATGCATACTTCGCCGCCCTTCGGATTGCCCCGCACGTGGCGCTGGAGTCGAACGCAGTGGCCACGGTGCTGGCCACCGTCAGCGCGGGGCTCGCGGTGACGGTGCTCCCGGAGCCTCAACTCGCGGAGGCCGCGGGGCTGGTGGTGAAGCGGCTCTCCCCCGCGCCCCGGGCCGAGCTGGCGGCGCTCCTGTGGCGAAGAGGGGCGCCGCGCACGCCCGCCGCGGAGCTGTTCGCGGACGAGGTGCGCGGCGCCAGACGCCCGAGCAGACGATGAGCCCGCTTCAGCGCGTGTCGGGGAGCTGCGTGTACTCGTGGAAGTTGCCGTGCAGCCGCTCGCCGGGTTCGCCCTCGGTGACGGCCTGGACCAGGTACCTGCCGCCCACGAAGCACCCCTTCCACGAGCCGCCGATGCCGCCGAAGACCTCGTCCCGGTCGCCGCGCGAGCGCGGGGCGTTGTGGCCCACCTTGAAGGCGCGCAGCTCGGTGGAGATGCGCTTGCACGTGTCGGGCTCATCGCAGGCGATGGAGGCCACCAGCGAGCCGTTGGACACGTTCATCTCCGCGACGAGCTCCTCCTCGCTGTCCACGACCACGAGCGTGTCCACGGGGCCGAAGGGCTCGCCGTGGTAGAGCTTGCAGTTGCGCGGCACGTGCAGCAGCGCGTGCGGGGCCAGGTACGCGGAGACGTCCTGGTCCGGCAGGAAGCGCTCGGAGTCCAGCCTCCCGGCGAAGAGGGGCACGGCGCCGCGGCCCTCCGCCTCGCTCATCAGGCCGTGCAGCTCCTCCACCTTCTGGCTGTTGATGAGCGGGCCGAAGTCCAGCGCGGGAGGCTCGCCCTCCGGCGTCTCCGCCAGCAGCGGGTGCCCCACCTTCAGGGCGGAGACGACGGGCAGGTACGTCTCCAGGAAGCGCGGCATGAGGCTCCGCTCCACGACGAAGCGCGGGTACGCGGTGCAGCGCTGCTTGCCGTACTCGAAGCCCTTCTTGAGCTGCTTCGCCAGCCCGTCCCAGTCGCTGAAGTGCCAGATGCCGTAGGCGTTCACCCCCTCCATCTCCAGCATGTAGCGCTTGTTGCGGTCATAGAGGCTGGCCGCGATGTCCCGTCCGTTCGCCTTTCCGCCCACGAAGGACAGGCAGGCGATTTCGGGGTTGCGCACCAGCGCGTCGCTGAGCTGTCCGCCCGAGCCGCTGATGAGCGACACGGGCAGCCCGCAGCGGCGCGCGAGCGCCATGCAGAGCGTCAGCGAGTAGAGCCCCCCATCCGTGGGCGTCTTGGCGATGGCGCTGTTGCCCGCGAGCACCTGAACCAGCACCGCGTGGACCAGCACCGACAGCGGGTAGTTCCACGAGGCGATGTTGGAGATGAGCCCCAGCGGGCGGCGGCCCTCCACCATGGGCTCGATTTGGGCGACGTACCACTCCACGCCGGTGATACAGCGGTCCACGCTGACGCGGGCTTGAGGCACGGGCTTGCCAATCTCCCAGGCCAGGATGAGGGCCAGCAGCTCGCGCTGCTCACGCAGCATGGCCAGGCACTGGGTGACGCGCTCCTTGCGCGCATCGAGGTCCTGGTGGGCCCAGCTCCGCGCCTCCTTGGCGGCGGCGCTCGCGGCGGCACGCGCGGTGTTCGCATCAATCATGGGCAGACGGCCCAGGACGGTGCCGTCCACCGGGGACAGGTAGGGCTTTCCCTTTCCGGGCTGCCCCCACTCCCCCGCGATGAGGTTGAGCACTCGCCCAGACGGGTCGAAAGCCTCGGGAACGAGCGCCCGGATTCGACGCTCCAGATTCGACCACTCCGCGTAAGCAGGCACCGCACTCGCCATGGGCACGCCCTCCCCCAGTAGGAGACCAGGCCGACACTCCACCCGGCATCGGCTCATTGCGTCAAGGTGATGGCCAGTGAGGCGCGCGGCAACCGCCGCCCCGAGGCCACGGGTTGCGTCGCCTTTCGCGCGCTGCGCCTCCTGGATTTCTTCCCAGCGCGCAGAACTGACCTGGCAGATTCCGGTGCAAACTAACTACCCAGCAAGTAGCCTCCATCTGCATGGGGCTCCCTTTCCTGAATCCGGCCCGCCTCCCGCCAGGGACTCGGGTGGGCCCGTGGCGCCTCATGGACCTGAGAGGCAAAGGCACCTATGGCGCCGTCTACCGGGCCCGGGACTTCACGGGCATGAACACCGTGGCCCTCAAGCTGGCCCTGCATTCCCGGGATGAACGCTTCGCGCGCGAGGCCGAGCTGCTGTCGCGCATCCGCCACCCCGCCGTTCCCCGGCTGCGCGCGAGCGGACAGTGGCAACCCGCCAAGGGGCCGCCCCACCCCTACCTCGCGATGGACTGGGTGGAGGGCACGCCGCTCTACGACTGGGCCAGCGAGCACCGCCCCACGTCGCGGCAGGTGATGGCGCTGCTCGCGAGGCTGGCGCGGGCGCTGGAAGCCACTCACGCCGTCGGAGGACTGCACCGGGACGTCAAAGGGCACAACGTGGTGGTGCGCGAGGCCGACGGGCAGGCGTTCCTCATGGACTTCGGCTCCAGTCACTTCGTGGGCGCCGCGACGCAGACGTGCTCGCCATTCCCGCCGGGGACGCCGGCCTACCGCTCCCCTGAGGCCTGGCGCTTCGCGGCGGGTGCCTCCGCGTCTCCGTATGCGCCGGGACAGGCGGATGACGTCTTCGCGCTGGGGGTCACCGCGTTCCGGATGATTACGGGGCGGTATCCACCGTCAACCCACCCCGACGTGGCCGAGTCGCGGTGCTGGCATACCGAAGGGGCACGGGCCCCGTCCCCGCGAGACGTCAACGGGCGCTGCGGTCCGGAGTTGAGCGCGCTGGTGTCGCGGATGCTCTCCCCAGGCTTTCACGCGCGAGGCAGCGCCCGCGAGCTGGCGGAGGCGCTGGAGTCGGCGGTGGCACGGGCGGGCGCGAAGTCGGATGTGCCACTCCTGGTGGGAGGTGCCCCGCGCGCCCGTGCGTCGGCGCAGTGGAATGAACGTTCCTTCCGCTATCGAGTTCGACGGCTCCGGTGGCCGTGGGTCGCCATCATCGGACTGGGAGGGCCCCTGGTGCTGAGCCTCGGCTGGCGACCCCGCGCGGGCGCCTCGGTCGAAGTCGGTCCCCTGCCGACGGCGATGTCCGTGGAGGCAACCGACGGAGGCACGGTGGCGGTGGGAGACAGCGTGTTCGCGGCCCCGGCATCCCCCGTTCAGGCCCCCGTCGCATGGTCAACCATTGGCCTGGAGATGCCACCCCGACCCTTTCCCGGGCAGACCCGGCCAGACGCATCCGGACGGTGCCCACGCAAGCTCCAAGTCCCCATCAATGGTGGCTGCTGGGTGAAGTTGGCCGTCGATAACCTGAAGGACTGCGACGAGGATGGGTATGTCCACAAGGGCGCCTGCTATGGCCCTGCCTTCCCCCCCATGCGCCCCGCAACGTCGAGCCCTACGCGCCATTGAGGAGCGGACCACGGCGCCCCCCCTGGCCAACAGCCACGCACTGACAGCGCGCGCCGCGAATCGCGCAGCGGAGGAGGCGCCCCGAGCTGACAAGCGCCAGGACCAAGGCGCGCGGAGTAGGGGCCGATTGCCCGCCCCCCACGCCGCTTCGGCGAGGTGCACGGCCGCGGCATATCCTGCGGGCGATGGCGCCCATCTACACAGTCACCGCCGTGCGGAGCCGGGAAGAATTGGAGCACATCCTGGCGCTGCAGCAGAAGAACCTGAAGCCGACGCTGTCCGAGGACGAGCTGCGCTCACAAGGATTTGTCACGGTCCAGCACGACCTGCAGGCGCTGGAGCAGATGCACGCCATGGCGCCGAGCATCGTCGCCCACCATGACGGAGCACTGGTCGCCTACGCGCTGACGATGCCGCGCGAGGCCCGCGCGCTGGCGCCCGTCCTGGAACCCATGTTCGCGCTCTTCGAGTCGCTCGAGTTCCGAGGCAAGCCGCTGCGCGACCACCGCTTCTACGTGATGGGGCAGATCTGCATCGACAAGGCGCACCGGGGCCAGGGCTTGTTCGACCGGCTCTACCACCAGCACCGGGACCACTTCCGATCTGCGTTCGACCTCATCGTCACCGAGGTGTCCGCGCGAAACCTCCGCTCGCTGCGCGCGCACGAGCGGGTCGGCTTCGAGACGCTCCACACCTACCGGGACGCAACGGACGAATGGGCCGTGGTCGCCTGGGACTGGGCCGCGCCTTGAAAGGACGAGGCGCAACTCCGCGACGGCTTGGGGCGATAATGGCCCTGTCACGGAGGCGACCATCCGCCTCTGTCCAGCCTCGAACGCTCCACGCCCCGGAACACCCGGCGCGACCGCGCGTGGGCTGAGCCGTGAGCCGTGGCCCAAGACGACGTATCAGGTCGAATCCATACGTCAGGAAAAGACAATCACTCATCACCTGTCCGTGTACCCAAAAACGTCCGGACCTCCGTCGTTGGGCAGGGACGCGCCAGGTTGTCTCCCAGGGGGGAAATCACCCTATCGCGACGCACAGAGGGCCTTGGACGCACTTGAAGTGCGCAGGCCCGGAAACGATTTTGTGACACGGCAATAATCTGTTTCTGGATTGCCAGAAACAGGGGCATTTGGTGTATTAAGCCGTCGCACTTCGTTGTCCCCCCTATCAGGAGTTCCCCCAATGCGTCGTTATGTTGGATCTGCCTTCCTCGCCGCCGGTCTGCTCGTTGGCTGTGGCCCGAGCGAAACCGAAACGTCCACGCAGCAGCCCCAGGAGGAGCAGCAGCAGCAGGGGCTGTTCACGGCGACGGACGTGGACGTCGCCACCGAGTGCCAGGGCATCCTCGGGTTCGTGAATCAGGCCTCGTTCAACACGCTGGACGCGTATCTGCCCAGCAACGTGGTCCACAACCTGGTCAACCGGCGCGCGGTGTCGCCGTTCGTGTCCCTGGCGGACATCTCCTCCGTGCCGCTCGTCGGCCCGGCGCGGCTGCAGCAGATCGAGCAGGGCGCCCGGGACCAGGACTACATCGACGTGGAGTGCTACGGCATCGCGGACGGGCTGGCCCTGTCGCACGATGACGCGGCGGCCCTCGTGTCGCTGGTGAACAGCGTCAGCTCCACCGAGCTGCACGACATCCTCCCCTACGCCTGGAACGGCGCGCTGAACCTGCGCAACCAGCGCCCGTTCACGAGCGCGGACGCCATCGCGAACACGACGGGCATCGCCGAGGTGAGCTTCCGCAACCTCCGCAACGCGGCCACGCTGAGCCGTCCGTTCGAGGCGCTCATCGCCGCGGTGAACAACCAGCCGGTTCCGCACGGCGGCGTGTTCATGGCGCGCCACTTCGACTGGTGGACGAACCTGCACGGCGGCCAGTTCTACAACTTCCAGATTGACGCGTGCTTCGGCATCGAGCCGGAGCGCGTGTTCGGCGAGCAGCCCCGTCCGTACCTGGCTGACGCCGCCGAGGTCCGCGCCGAGGTCGAGGCCACCATCGCCGCCTCCGAGCGCCGTGGCGCGTTGGATCCGGCCGTGAAGGCCGCCGGCCTGGCGAACCTGTACACCCTGACCGAGGGCCGCTCGTTCTTCGGCTGCTACTACGGCTACTCGCGTGACCCCTGGAGCGGCCACAGCGCGGCGTTCTTCGTCGACACCGTGTCCGGCTTCAGCGTGTACACGGACAGCTACTGGGTGGAGTGATTCACCGGCGCTCCGGACGGGGCTGAACGGCCCGTCCGGGGCGCGGCAGGCGTAAAGAAAGCCCCAGGCACGATTCAAGTCTGGGGTGACTCAAACTGGCGCCAGCCGCAAGTTTTGCATGCCCCTCGGCGTCGAGTTCGGCGTCAGCCGCAGCCTGATGCAGTGACAGTGCGTTCGACAGGGCTCCTGCCTCGACGCCCCTTCCTCAGACATCGCCTGTCTCCCCGACACGCCGCGCAGCAGCGGCCAGACAAGCCACAGCGCGAGCAGAGGGACACCGCTTGAGAGTACCAGGAGGGCGCCTGGCAAACCACGGAGTCATTCACCCAGGCTCCGAGGTGGTGGAATCGCGTCGCTTCTGACTCGACTCTCACCTCTTTCGGCTGGGTAGTCCAGGCAGGAAGGCGAGGGCAGATTGATGCTCCCCCCTGCATTGCTGAGCCCCTCCCCTCCATTGCACTGCTCTGCTAGAAAGCGCCACCGTCGTGGCTGGTCACATAGGACGCGGAGGACACCCCACCCATGAGCCCCAAGAGCGTCGCCTCTCATTCCACTCCCGCCACATCCTCGCGGCGCGACTTCATCGAAGTGACGGGGGCACGGGAAAACAACCTCCAAAACGTCACGCTCAGGATTCCCCGAGGGAAGTTGACTGTTTTCACGGGGGTGTCTGGCTCGGGCAAGTCGTCGCTCGTCTTCGACACCATCGCCGCGGAGGCTCAACGCCAACTGAACGAGACCTACACCGCCTTCGTCCGCAACCGTCTACCGAAGTATGGCCAACCGGACGTGGACTCCATCGACAACCTGTCAGCCGCCACCATCATCGACCAGAAGCGGCTTGGGGGTAGCTCTCGCTCGACGGTTGGCACCATCACCGACATCGCGCCCCTGCTGCGGCTGTTGTTCTCCCGCGTCGGAAAGCCCGCGGTTGGCAACTCCCATGTCTTCTCCTTCAACGATCCGCAGGGGATGTGCCCGGAATGCTCGGGCATTGGAAAGACGACGCAACTCGACCTGGACAATTTCCTGGACCGCTCGAAGTCTCTCAACGAGGGAGCAATCCTCCACCCTGACTTCGCGGTGGGCAAGTGGTACTGGAAATCCTACACACTCTCCGGACACTTCGACAACGACAAGCCCTTGTCGCGCTACACGAAGGACGAGTGGCAGATGCTCCTGCACGGCGAGTCGCGCCTCACCTTCGAATCCGAAGGGGGCCCCATCTACGCCCGGTACGAGGGCATCGTCGACCGCTTCACCCGCCTGTACATGAAGAAAGACCTCCAGGCGATGACGGAGCGCAACCGCGAGCTCTTCCTGCGGGTCGTCAACTTCGCCACCTGTCCGAGCTGTCAGGGCAGTCGGCTGAACGCGCTCGCGCGGAGCTGTAAAATTGGCGGGCATGACATCGGCCAGCTCTCCGCGATGGAGGCCACGGAGCTGGTGAAGGTGCTGTCAGCCGTTGACGACCCGGCCGGTGCGCCGGTGGTGGCCAGCCTGCTGGAGCGGCTGGGCAACCTGGTGACCATTGGCCTGGGCTATCTGAGCATGGACCGGGAATCCGGCACGCTGTCGGGCGGCGAGTCCCAGCGCATCAAGACGGTCCGCCACCTGGGCAGCAGCCTGACGGAGATGCTGTATGTCTTCGATGAGCCCTCCATCGGTCTGCACCCTCGGGACGTGCAACGGCTCAACACGCTCCTCCTCAAGCTACGCGACAAGGGCAACACCGTGCTGGTGGTGGAACACGATCCGGATGTCATCGCCATCGCCGACCACATCGTCGACCTGGGCCCGCGCGCCGGCCAGCACGGAGGACAGGTCGTCTACGAGGGGCCCTACTCGCGGCTCCAGGACGCGGACACGCTCACCGGCCGCTTCCTCCGGCAAGAACTCCCGCTGAAGGTGGAGAGCCGGAAGCGCACCGGAGCGCTGACGGTGAAGGATGCCCGGCTGCACAACCTCAAGGGGCTCACCGTGGACATCCCGACCGGTGTGCTCACGGTGGTGACAGGGGTGGCTGGCTCCGGAAAGAGCACGCTCATCAATGAGGTGTTCGTGGCGCAGCACCCCGGCGCGGTGGTCATCGACCAGTCGGCGGTGAGCACGTCCATCCGCTCGAACACCGCGACCTATACCGGGATGTTGGACACCATCCGACAGCTCTTCGCGAAGGCCAACGGGGTGAGCGCCTCCCTGTTCAGCTTCAACTCGGAGGGCGCCTGTCCCGGCTGCCAGGGGCTGGGGGTCGTCTATGTCGACCTGGCCTTCATGGATGGGCTCAAGTCCATCTGTGACGTGTGCGCGGGCAAGCGCTTCACCGAGGAGGTGCTAGGCCACGAGCTGCGAGGGAAGAACATCGGCCAGGTGCTTGATTTGACAGCGGCCGACGCGCTGGCCTTTTTCAAGGAGAAGAAGCTCCAGCCCACCCTCCAGGCGCTCGTCGATGTGGGCCTGAGCTACCTGCGGCTCGGACAGCCCCTGAGCACGCTGTCCGGCGGAGAGTGCCAGCGCATCAAGCTGGCGACGGAGCTGCACAAACAGGGGGCCGTCTACGTCATGGACGAGCCCACCACGGGACTCCACATGTCCGACGTGCGGCACCTGCTGGAGCTCATTGAGCGGCTGGTGGTTCGGGGCAGCACGGTGGTGGTCATCGAGCACAACCTGGAGGTCATCAAGCGCGCTGACTGGATTCTGGACCTGGGGCTGGAAGGTGGCCACCAGGGAGGCGACCTCCTCTTCGAGGGCACTCCACGGGAGCTCTTGAAGTGCCAGCACTCCATCACCGCCAAGTACCTGCGTCAGCACGTACGAGCCTCAGGCTGAGGCGGATTCAATGCACCTCCGTCCCGACGCCCCCATGGCGTCCGGCCGCGCATGTCGGATGACAGCCGGGGGAGCACCCCACCGAGGCTCACCGCTCAGTTGGGCCGGGAGGGCCGCTCCGCGGTGGTGATGACGAAGTCCAGCTTCTGGAAGACCCCGGTCTTCTTCGTGTATGCGATATACGCCCGCGTCATCCACCGGGAGACCGGGTTCGCCTTCTCCGCCCGGCGCAGGAGATGGTCGACGAAGGGGTCAAACACCTCCTGGCGGATCGACCGCGCATCCACATTGACAAAGCCCGCCCGCTGGAGCTTCTCCAGGTAGGTGTCCCGCGTCTCGGGCGGATGCAACAGGTCCGCGAGGATGAGCTTCCCCCCGGGCTTCAGCACCTTGTGGGCATTGAGGAAAAACGCCTCGCGGCTGTCGAAGTCATGGGAAGCCTCGACACACGTCACCTTGTCGAAGGCCCCCTCCTCGAAGGGGAGCTCGGTGGCTGACGCCACCCACAGGGAAATCCTCTCACTCCAACCCCGCTGGGTGATGCGCTCCCCCGCCACGGAGAGCTGCTTCTTGCTGATGTTGACCAGGGAGATCTTCGCGGGCGCGAACTCCTCCATCCACAGGAGCGCGTTGTCTCCGAACCCGCAGCCCACATCCAGGATGTTGTCGTCCTTGCCCAGCCGCGCCATTTCCGCGACGAGGCGCGCGAGCGCACGGGAAGCCTCGTCCAGCGACTGCGGCTGGTCCTTCCAGTACCCCATGTTCATGAACAGCGTGTCTTCGGCCACGGACCCGCCCTTGGCCTGCAGGTCATACTGCGCCCGGATCCGAAAATCGTGAAAGCTCCACTTGCGGTAGGCACTGTTCAGAATCGTCATGGACTTCCCTTCCTGAATCGAGCGCGCTCACGGGCAAGCAAAACACCTGAGCTAGAGAAAGTATTGGGGCTGGCGGCTTCGAGTTCCAAGAACAACTGGACTCCGCCTGCGCGCACCGCCCCGGATGAACTGCGTCCCACCGGCCCTACCTGTTGGTGGAGGGAAGCGCTGCGCCAGGAATACGGAATCCTTCGGGCTGACGGCCGTCGACGTCCGTGAAGCCGTACTCCCGAGCCAGGTCTCCGGCGGTCAAATCCAGCCCCGTCTTCTCCATCACCCGGGGATCCGCTGCGAGCGCGACGATGGCGCGCCCCAGATACTCGGGGGACTCGGTGGGGCCGAGGTCGAACTTGTCCTTCTCATGAGCCGCCATGACGCGCTCGGTGCGCATGAAGCCCGGAGCGACCGCGACGGCAGCGACCCGGTGAGCCCGCAGTTCCTGGGCCAGACCGAAGGCCATGCGGATGATGCCCGCCTTGGCTACGTCGTAATAGAGGTTCTGCAGATAGGCGCCATAGGCCCACCCCACCGTGTTGACGATGAGCCCCGGATGGTCGACCTCCGGCTTGGAGTCGGGCTTGCGCATCAACAGCGAGGACGCATACCGGGTCGCCACGAAGTGCGCACGCATGCCGGAGACGAACATCCCTTGCCAACGCAGGTCGAGCGGCTGCTCCCAGAATGGCGCATCGAAACCCACCCCGTCGTAGGCCTCATAGCCACCCCAGACATTGTTCACGAGCACGTCAAGGCGGCCCTGCTCGCGCCGGACGCGCTCGAAGAGCGCCTCGACGTCCGCGTCCACCGAGTGGTCCACGCGCACGGCGACACCGCGGCCTCCCCTGCGGGTCACCTCCGCGGCCGTCTCATCCACCGAGCCCGGAAGCCCCTCGGTGCGCTGGCCGCCTTTCGCGCTGCGCCCCGTGACGTAGACCGTGGCTCCGGCCTCGCCAAGCACGTGGGCGATGGCCCGCCCCGCGCCACGGCTCGACCCGGTCACGACGGCCACCCGGCCAGCAAGTCGCGGTGTCTGAGAAGAGGAAGCATGCGCCGTCATGAAGGGTCTCCCGCGGATGAAAGGATGCACTGCAGCACTGAATCGCGCTCGTAGCCTTGCGCGACCGGGTTGCCACCGGCGAGGTGGAGCACCGTGCTGAAGAGCGCGTCAATCTCCATCAGGCGCCGCGCGTCCCCCTGGAGGCTGCCGGTGAGGTAGTTGACGGAGACACCGCGGAAGCGCTCGTCCGTGGCCCCCACCGTCACACCCTTGCGGATGCCCCGCCCCAGGAGAATCCAGCTGTTCTCCGGCCAGTGGTCCTTGCCCTGGGCCATGTTCAGCTTGGGGAAGCGTCCCATTTCCGAGGCGATGACAATGGTCGTCTGCTCAAAGAGCGGACCGAAGGCGTTGTGCTCGCGCTTGAGCATGTCCACGAACGCACCGATGTCGTTGAAGATGGGCCGGGTGCGCGCGCTCTGCAGAGCGATGTTGTTGGTGTGCGTGTCCAGCCAGACGCGGGGGGAGCGCACGGTAATGAAACGAGCATGGTTGTGGCGCAGCGCGTGGAAGGCGAGCGCCAGTCCCGGCCCCAGCGGGCTGTCGCGCAAGGTGGTGGCGCGAGGGGCCGAGGACATCAGCCGCTGCAGGTAGCCGGCCTGCCTCAGCCGCTCCTCGTGGGCCGCGAGTTCGTCGGGCCGCGAGCCCAGCAGCCGCCGTGCCTCCTCGATGCGCACGGACTGGAGCTCGTCGAACCACGCCGGTGTCTCGAACAGGGGCCGCTCATCCCCCACCAGCATCGCCACTGTCACGGGGTCGATGCTGAGCCCGCCGGTGGGCGGCATCACCCGGGCCGCCGGGTTGCCCGGCAGCAGGAGCATGTCCAATGGGTGGGCGGACTCATCCGCCGGTCCCGTCTGAATGTGGAGGTGGGCGATGGGAGCACCGCCCGGCAGCGTCTGGGCCGCCATGTCGCCAAAGGGCGGGGAGCTGGCGCCGTGCCGCTGGCGCCCCGCGCGCAGGATGCCCTCCCCGGTCTCATGGGCCACGGTGTTGTAGCGCACGCCATGAACCAGGCACAGGTCCTCGTCGTGCCGCAGCAGGCCCCCCATGAGCGGACCGTAGAGCCGAAGGGCCCCCTTGAGGCGCTCGTCCGCGAGGTAGCCGGTGTCGAGCGCGCCGGCCGTGGCGGGGTCCTTCGCGTCCACGGTCATCACGCTGTCGAAGCCACCATCCAGTGAAATGCGGACGATGTAGTGCGGCCGCACGGGCGTGGCCACTGGCGCGCCGCTGGCATTGGCTGGCCCGGACACCGGGGCCACCTTGCCGGAGCGCAGTCCACAACCGGAGAGCAGGGACAGCCCGCCAGCGCCAGCCAGGGCCTGGAGGAGATCGCGCCGGGAAATCCAGGTCATTGCGCCAACTCCTTCGGAGAGGGAGTCGGAAGCTCCAGCCGGAGCAGGCGAACCCCTGACAGGTAACTGCTACAGAGCGCGACCGAGGCCTCCCGCGGGGAGCCGGTCACGCGCAGGAAGCGGAGAAAGCGCTCGCGCCCCTCGTCCACGTCGGAAGCCGAGGCCGCCTGGCGGAACGTGAGCTCGAACACCTTCCGCACCATCCCCGCCACCGCCGCGGCCGGAGGCGCATCCCCGGCGCGCAGCTCCTCGCGCCACAACAGCCTCTGCGCGGCGGGCCGGCCCTGGTCGATGTCAATGATGCGGGAGCATAGGCCGATGGAGACGACCTGGGGACGCGCCTCGGGAGCGAACTCCCGGTAGGGGGCAACGAGCTCCGCCAGGGCCTCCTCCGACATGAAGGGCCGTGCCACCTCACGGACGATGAGCAGCCAGTCCTCCGAAGTGAGCTGGAGCTGCGTGCGGAGCGCGGGGGGATGCGTCGACTCAGCCAGCAGCGCGGCGATGGCGCTGACGAGCTCCTGACGGTGCCCCGGCCCCAGCGGGGACGGAGGCGGTCCCGGCTTCTTCCACTTCTTCTTCACCACCTCTGGAGAGGGTGGCATCCGGCCTGTCTCGAGCATCTTGTGGATGGCGGACCAGGACTCGCTGTCGCGCACGGGGGGCGGCGTGCTCAGGTCGAACATGCTGTCGGCGTTGTGGCAACCCGCGCAATGCT
Organism: Myxococcus sp. AM009; assembly: GCF_013372605.1. Classification (NCBI taxonomy): domain Bacteria; kingdom Pseudomonadati; phylum Myxococcota; class Myxococcia; order Myxococcales; family Myxococcaceae; genus Myxococcus; species Myxococcus sp. AM009. The sequence continues at coordinate 30,071 of NZ_JABXEP010000025.1, read as the reverse complement.
GCTGGAGGAGCACCGTCACACGCGGAGGCACCTCCTCCGTCGGCGTCGCGGTCAGCAGCAGGAAGAGGAGGCTGGTGGCGTTCATGGGCTTGGGTTCAATGCGAGCGGCTCCGTCTGCGCCTTGCTGAGCAGGATGGAGCGGATGAGGACCTCGACCCGACGCCCGCTCTTGTCGAAGGCCTGCGCCAGCTCGGCCAGGAGCTGGCGCTCCTCCGTCGTGTTGTGAGGAGGCCTGCCGACGAAGTAGGTGAACAGCCGCGCGCTCGCGCACTGGGTGAACTCGGGCTGGCGGGTGACGAGCGCGGCCAGTGCACCGTAGCCCTCACCCGAGCCCCGGAGGTCCTCCGCGCCGTTCATGTAGAGGCGGCCTTCGACCACCTTGTTCGTGGGCACGGAGCCGAAGAGCGGCGGACGCAACCCCACCAGGAAGCCGGCCCCGTAATCCATGGGTGCATGGCACCCGCTGCAGGCGAGCTGGTGGCGCATGGGGGAGGAGTACACCTCGAAGCGCACCCCCGCGTGCTGGTCATGGGTGATGGCGAGCAGCGCATCCCTGTCGACGTTGTTGGCGGGGAAGTCCACGCAGAGGAACTGCGAGAGCAGCAGCAACATGGTGGCTCGGGCCGTGCCCACGTACGTGGACGTGAGCGGAGTGTTCAGGAACAGGCCGCTGCCACGGTAGAGCCCTGTTCGCTCCACCCACTGACCGGGAGCGTCCAGGTCCACGGAGGTCAACATCTCGAGCAGCCGCGCCTCGAGCGCCTTCGAGTAGGGCCGACTGCCCACCAGGGCCAGCATCTCACGCCGCAGGTAGAGGAAGCGCGTGAGGCCCGTCTGCCAGGTGGTGGACGTCGTCATCAGCTCGTCGAACGAGCGCCCCTTCGCCATGAGCTCCGCGCCCGTCTCGGAGATCTCACTCGTCATGGCCTCCATGAGCCGCTGATCCATCCGCGGCGACTCGTCCTCTGGAGGCAGACAGCCGAGCAGCAGTGAGCCACACCCGCACCCCGGCCGCGGAGGCGTTGGGATGGTAGGCTCGGCCTGGCCGCCGCAGTAGCCAACGTCGTCGAAGACGTTCTCTGGACGGTAGCTCTCCCGGCACACCGAGACCCGCTGCCCACGGGCCCACCAAGGGACCACCTCCACGCGCTCGTTGGGGGGGCACGGCGATGCCTTCTCGGGGTGGCCGGCGGGCAGGGTATGCGGCAGGAAATACACCCACCCCTCCCCTTCGCGCACACGCGTCAGCTTGCCCACGAAGAGGTTGGACTTCGCTGGAACATAGACGAGGCTGGTGGCCAGCCTCCGATAGAAGCCCCGGTCGAGCCAGCGCGACATGTGCTCTTCATACAGGCGCGCCGGGCGCTCACCGCGCGCCAGGCGCTCCTCCAACGCACGCCGCTCCTCGATGTCGAGGCGCTGGAGCCGCAACCTCAACGAAAGCAATTGGACGAGTTCGACGACGCCCTGACTGGAAGCGGATTCGGCCGCGGAGGCTGGCGTCACGGCCAGCCCGAACGACAGCACCAGCGCCCATATCAACGCAGATGAAAATCTGGCGGAGCAATGAATTGCAGGCATCGTCGTAAACATTAACAAACCCCTCATCAACAGAACAAGCGAGGCCCGCGGAATTGAAGCGATTTCGCCTCCGCCGGCACACGCTACCGGGGCGCTTGCCGCACCGTGGCGGAGCCCGGGTGCGCGGTCATGGGGAAGGCCCGGCCGACATAGGTGGAGTTGCCCCAGTTCTCCACATCCAATGAGGCCGCGGGAATCATGTAAGGGGGCCGTTGGGCCACGTTCAGGCCCGGCAACTCCGGCAGGCCGTCGGAGCGGTCCACCACGCGAAGGGTGAAGCGCCTGCCCGCGGGCACCGTCAGGCGCAGCGTGTTGCCCTCCTGACCAAGGGCCTCCAACCAAAGCACCCACTCCGATTCCGCGCCCGGGGAGGTGTCCGGCGCCTGGGCGGTCGGCCCGGGCTGCCCATCCAGCGCATACGCGAGTACAGGCACTCCGGAGACGGACACCACGGCGCTGCGCGCGCCACGCGGCGAGCCGATGTGCAGCCCCACCGTCCGGCGCTCGCCCGAGACCGCGTCGTCGAGCACCGCCAGCGTTGGCGGCGTCGTGGACAGGACGGGTGCGGGGCCATGGAGGAAGTCCCGCCCCCAGCGCGGCAGGAAGTCCGGCAGCGGCCCTTCCTTCACCTCTCCAGAGAGGAACTGCTGTGTCCAGGCGTCGAGTCGCGCGTCGCTGGTCGCCCAGAGCGCACGGCCCGTGTCCGCGTCCAGTGCATACACGAGGTTGTTCGCCCTCGGTCGCTCCGGGGTGGGCGCCGCGGGGAGGCTGGCCAGCGCGACGAGCGCCCCGCCCACGACCAGTGCCCCGGCCGGCAGCGACCAGCGACGCGCGGCGCGAAGCTCGTGCAGGAGCGGAATGAACAACCCAAGCAACAGCCCCGCCATGAGCGCGGCGACAGCGCCCATGCGCAGCGTCAGACCCACGAAGGACAGTTGGATGAGCGGAGCCACGACGAGGCTCGCCGGCACGGTGGAGAGGAGCAGCGAGACCAGCAGGCGCCCCGCGGCTGGACGTGGCGCATCCACGTCTGGCAGCAGTTCCAGTCCGAGCGCGGCCCCCAGCAACGGCCAGACGAACAGGAAACTGAAGCCCGTCAACAGGGCCGCGGTCAGCACGGCCAACAAGGCCCACCAGAACGAGGCGCCAACAGCCAGGGCGTACACCCCGACACGTCGGCGCAGCAGAGCGGCCAGGGTGGCCGTGCCCGCGAGGCACAGGGCCATGAGCCCGGCCAGGTAGAGCCCGCCGTCATACGTATGTCCAATGCGGCGAAACTCCTCATTCGTGGCATCAGCAAGCAGCCCGAGCACCACTGCCACCACGACGAGGACGACGAGTTGGAGCAGGAACGCAAGGGCTCCCCAGAGCGCCGAAGCCGCCCGGAACCGCCCCCGCCGCAGGCCCCTGGCGGCCACGCAGGCCCAGAGCACGGCCGCCATCAGGGCCAGCGGCATGCTCCACGCCGCCGGATAGACGATGAGCGCCGGGCCGGGAAGGTTGAAGAAGACCCTGTCGGAGGCGTCTCCCCGCGGCAGTTCCCCCTCCCCCAGCCGCCGCACGAGCCGCAGGGCATATTCGCCGTGGTGCTGCACGACGCGCGGGTCCACGTTCTCCGGTCGGTCGAGGGCGCTGTGATAGGTATTGATGCCGTCGATGTAGGCGAAGTTGAGGCCCGGGAGGCCCGCCTCCTTCGCCAGGGTGAACTCCGTCATGTTCGGCAGGTGCCGGTAGGCCTCGTCGAAGAGGGAGCTCGCGAAGGCGTATGGCACGGCCGAGGCGAGCTCGCTCACCATCCAGCCGCTCTTCGGCCCCGTCTCGAACATCAACACGGGCCCACCACTGCCCCGCGCCTCGAAGTTGAGCACCACGCCCAGCTTGTGCCGCAGCGGATGCCGTTCGAAGAAGGCCTTCGCCCCCAGCAGCCCCACCTCCTCTCCATCAGAGAAGAGGAAGACCACGTCGCGTTCGAGCGTCCGCCCGGTGTGCGTCAAGGCCCGCGCGGTCTCCAGCAGCGCGGCGACGGCGGTCGCGTTGTCGTTCGCCCCCGGGCCGGCTGGGACCGAGTCGTAGTGCGCCATCAACAGGACCGCCCGCTCACTGGAGCGGCCTGGGCGCTTCGCGATGATGTTCCGCACGACGGCCGCGGGACGGTACTTGGGACCAAAGGGCGTGATGAATTCGGCGATGCTCGTCGCCTCCTGCACCTCCGGCGCCAGCCCGAGCTTCGTGAGCTCCGCGACCAGGTAGGCGCGGACCCGGGCATTCTCGGACGAGCCAATGGGGTGCGGACGCTGGGCGATGGCGTACACGTGGGCCATCGCCCGCTCTGCGGAGAACCCACCTTCCGGCGCGGAGGCCGGCCGTGAAGCCGGCGACCGGAAGGAGAGCAGCGCCAGGAGGATGCTCACCCCCACCCCCACCACCGCCACCAAGGCAATCCACTGGCGTGTCAGGCCAGAATCCACACCTGAGTGCGTTGTGAGCATCGCCGTCCCGCGGGCCTAGCGCTTGCGAGCGAAGGTCAGTCCGTCAGCGATAGGGAGCATGCTGACGTCCACCCGTTCGTCAGTCAGGAGCTTGGCGTTGATGCGCCGCAGCGAGTCCGTCTCCGGATCCCCGACGACGCTCGGGTCGGCGACCTTCCCGGACCACAACGTGTTGTCGAGGATGATCAACCCGCCGGGACGCACCAGCCGCAGCGCGTGCTCGTAGTAGAAGTCGTAGCTCTCCTTGTCCGCATCGATGAACGCGAGGTCGAACGTCCCGCGGTGCTCGCTGGCGACCAGCGCCTCCAGGGAATGGTGGGCGTCGCCAAGCCGGACCTCGATGCGATCCGCCACGCCCGCCCGCTGCCAGTAGCGGCGCGCGATGGAGACCCACTCCTCGCTCAGGTCGCACGCGATGACGCGCCCATCGGCGGGCAGCGCGAGCGCGGTACACAGGGTGCTATAGCCGGTGAAGACGCCCACCTCGAGCGTCTTGCGCGCGCCGATGAGGCGCACCAGCAGGCTCAGGAGCTGCCCCTGCTCGGGAGGAATCTGCATCGTGCGCAGGGGGAGCTTCGACGTCTCCTCCCGCAGGTCGCGAAGGATGTCGTTGTCCCGCACGGAGCTGTCGCGGATGTACTGCAGGACGGACTGTGTCAATTCGACGTGGTGGATCATCTCGGTCTTCCTATCGGACGTTCGATAACGGATTGGAGGGACGGCTCAGGCGCCGGACGCCTTCTGCTGACGGGCTGCGCGCAGGACCTCGGGCCGCTGAAGGAAGCCGATGTCGACGAGGTACTGAAGGCAGCGATGGGCAAGCTCCTCGGTCATGGGCGGGCAACGGATGTCACTGCCAGCCAGCACCTCCACCGCGCTCCGGCACTCCAGGTTCGGCCGGAGCTGGTCGATGAAGGCCGGGTCGAGCGATTCCTGGGGCTCCGCCTCGGCGTCGCGGATGAGCGGAACGAGCGGATAAAGCGGATGCGACGTGTCCACGTCGAGCGCCTGCCTCCGCGCCTCGTCGAAGGGAACGATGTCGAACGCGTAGCCATAGGAGCGAATCCAATCGCAGAAACGACGCAGCGAGACGGGCGCGGGATTGAACAGGTGGAAGAACCTGCCCAGCGCCTCCCGCTGGGTGGAGATGTGCACGATGGCCTTGGCCGCGTAGTCCACCGGGATGGTGTCGAAGATGCGCGGGTAGTCCGGGATGATGCCCATGGGCACGTAGCCGCGGAACGCCACGAGCAGGTAGTCGTTGGTCTGGGTCGCGCCCGTCTCCTCGTGGCTCAGGATGAGCCCGGGCCGGTAGATGCACACGGGGATGCCGCGCGCGCGGGCGATGTTGACCACCTTCTCCGCCACCCACTTGCTGCCAGTGTAGCCACCCGGCACCTCGATGGGGTTGCGCAAGGGCGCGTCATCCTCCATGAAGGGGCGCGGCATGTGCGTGGCCAGCAGCACATCGATGGTGGACACGTAGTGCACGGCCTTGAGCCGGTGCTGGCATGCCAGGCGCAGCACCTCCTGGGTGCCGTGCACGTTGGGCCCCCGCAGCGCCGAGTAGGGGTACACGAAGTTCACCAGCGCGCCGTTGTGGTAGATGGAGTCGAGCTCGAGTCCGAGCCGCTCCCACTCTTCCCGGGAAAGGCCGAGCCGGGGCTTCCCCAGATCGCCCACCAGCGGGCGGATCCGCTCCGCGTAGGCCTCATCCCAGACGAGGTACTGGTGCATGGTCGCACGCACGCGGTCCATGGCCTGGGCCGGGTCGGCGGCACGCACGAGGCAGTACACGGTGGCTCGGGTCCGCTTCAGGAGCTGCTGGAGCAGGAAGGCCCCCAAGTAACCGGTGGCGCCAGTGAGCAGCACGGAGGACGGGGCGAGGTAGTTCGCCAGCGGCAACCCGGCGGGGGAGATGTCCGGCGCCAGCGAGGCGTCGGCGTCCAGCCGTGTGGCGTGCTGGTTCATCAGCACGGCGTCGAGGCCCTCACGCTGGTAGGTCTCCACCACGTTCGCCACCCCAGCCACCGTGGGAATCTTGAAGAACTGGTGCACCGGGATGGCAATCTGGAAGCGGTTCAGCAGCCGTGAGGCGAGCCGCGCCAGCAGGAGCGAGGTGCCGCCCACTTCGAAGAAGTCGTCCTCCACTCCCACGCGGTCCATGCCGAGCACGCCCGCGAAGGCCGAGGCAATCTCATCCTCCAGGGGCGTACGCGGAGCGACGTAGGCGCCCGCGGTGTCCGGCCGGTCCATCTGCGGGGCAGGCAGGGCATTGCGGTTGACCTTGCCGCTGGGCATCTTCGGCAGCTCGTTGACGATGACGAACACCGGCGGAATCATGTACGCCGGCAGAGTCTTCTCGAGGAATGCCGTGAGCGAGCGAGCCTCCGGCGTGCCCCCCTTGGCGGGCGTGACGTAGGCCACCAGCCGCTTGATTCCCTGCAGGCCCTCACGCGCGACGACGATGGCCTCGCGCACGTCGGGGTGCCGCCCCAGCGCGGTCTCGACCTCACCGAGCTCTACGCGGTAGCCGCTCACCTTGACCTGTTCGTCCACGCGGCCGAGGAACATGATGGCTCCGTCCGCCCGGTAGCGCCCGAGGTCGCCCGTCCGGTACAGCCGCGCGCCGGCATCACCCGAGAACGGATCCGGCAAGAAGCGCTGAGAAGTCAGGCCGGGCCTGGCGTGATAGCCACGCGCCAGGCCCACGCCGCCGACGAAGAGTTCACCGGGAACACCGACCGGAACCGGCTGGAGGTGCTCGTCGAGCACGTACATCCGCAGGTTGGCGATTGGCCGACCGATGGGAGCGTCCTCCGGGGCATCCACGCGCGGGCAGTTCCATGCCGCGGCGTCGATGGTGGTCTCCGTCGGGCCGTAGAGGTTGGCGACGGCGGCGGAGACGCGCGAGAAGATGCCGCGCTGCAGGCCGCCAGTGAGGGCCTCGGCGCCGCTCAGCACGTACCGCAGGTGGGTGCACCGGCCAATCTCAGGCTCCTCCATCAACACGGCGTTGAGCGAGGGCACCGCGCCATACACGGTGATGCCCTGTTCACGCAGCAGGCCCACCAGCGCCTTGCTGTCGTAGTGCTGGCCGGACGGGGTGAGCACGGCTCTGGCCCCCACCAGGAGCGGCCAGAAGGTGGCCCACACCGACGGGTCGAAGCTGAAGGAGTGGTTCTGCAGCACCCGGTCCTCCGCCGACAACGGCCAGGTGCGCTGACGCCACGCGAGGTTGTTCACGATGCCACGGTGAGAGAGCATCACCGCCTTGGGCGTGCCGGTGGAGCCCGAGGTGTAAATGAGATAGGCGAGGTGGTCCGGCGTGACGACCGGCGGGGGCGCCTGCCGCGGGCACCCGGCGATGACCGGCCAGTCCGTGTCCACGAACACGCGCCGCGCCGCGCCCATCTTCACCCGGTCCGCCAGGGACTGCTGCGTGAGCACCACGTGCGCCTCGCAGTCCGCGAACAGCTGCGCCAGGCGCTCGGTGGGGTACTCCGGATCCAACGGCACGTAGGCACCGCCGGCCTTGAGCACCGCCAGCATGGCGGTCACCATCTCCACGGACCGCTCCAGGCAGATCGCCACCCGACCTTCCGGTGCCAGCCCGAGCTGGCGCAGGTGATGGGCGAGCTGGTTGGCGTGCGCATCCAGTTCGGCGTAGGTGAGCTGGTGGCCCTCGCACGTGACGGCCACGGCATGCGGGGTGCGCGCTGCCTGCTCCTCGACGAGCTCGTGCAGGCAGCGCGACGGGAGGGCGTGCTCGGTCTGGTTCCAGTCGCCGACGACCTGCCGCCACTCCTCCTCGGTGAGCAGCGGCAGCCGGGCGATGGACATCCCCGGAGCGTCCACCGCCGCGGACAGCAGCGTGCGCAGGTGGCCCAACAGGCGCCGCGCGGTGCTCGCGTCGTACAGGTCGGAGTTGAAGTCGATGCGCAGGTGGAGGCCCTGCTCGGTGGCTGTCGCCGCCAGGGTGACGTCCACCGGGGTGGTACCGAACGGCAACGCCTGCGCCAGGGCGCGCAGGCCGGCGCCAACCGCCAGCTCCTCGCGCGCATCCCGAAACAGGTACATCACCTGAAAGAAGGGCGTGCGGCTCAGGTCACGGGCCGGCTGCAGCGTGTCCACCAGCGTGCCGAAGGGCACGCTGGCGAACCGCTCCGCCTCCTCGCGGGCCACGTCGACGCGCTGGAGCGTCTCCATGAAGGACGGCTCGCCGCGCAGGTCCGTCCGCAGGACCAGGGCGGTGCTGGCAGGCCCGAGGAGCCGGCCCCGCTCGGCCTCGGTCCGGAGGTCGGCGCGAACGCCCACTGTCACATCGGACTGCCCGGTGTACCGGGACAGCAGCACCTGAAAGCCGGCCAGCACCGCCGCGCGCAGGCCCCCGTTCCGCGAGGCCAGCGCTTCCATCCGCCGCGACAGCTCAAGCGGCAGCAGGGTGGAGACGGAGTCGCAGCGGTGCGTCTTGATGACGGGACGCGGCCGATCGGTGAAGAGCCGCAGCAGGGGCAGGTCCGTGAGCTTCCGGCGCCAGTGTTCGAGCTGCTGGCCACACACCGGCCCGCTCAGCCAGGCCTGCTCCCGCGCGGCGTACTCGGCGTAGGCGGACACGGAGGACGCCGCGGACTGCTCACCGCGCAGGAGGGCGCCGTACGTGGCGAGCACCTCCCGAATGAGCGCCTCCAGGGACGGCTCGTCGGAGATCAGCTCGTGAGCCTTGACGAGCAGCAGGTGCTCCTCGGCCCCGAGCCTGACGAGGTGCAGGCGCAACAGCGGCCCGGTGGCCGGCTCGAGCCGCTCGCCCAGCTCCTGCCGGGCGAGCCGTTGCAGGGCGTCATCCAGGCCTGTCCCGGCCGCCTCCGTCACCGCGAGCGCCAGCTCCATCACCGGCCTGGCGACGCGCAGCGGCGTCCCCCCCATGTCCTTGAACGTGCTGCGCAGGACCTCATTGCGGCTCGCCACCTCGGCGATGGCCTGCTGCAACACGGCCAGGTCCAATGCCCCCCTCAGCGAGTAGGCCGCCAGCACCTGTGCCGGCAGACTCCCGTCGAGCTGCAGCAGCATCCAGAGCCGCCGCTGATCCGGCGACAGGTTCGCGTGGCCCTGGAGACGTCCGTCCCGCAGCAGCCTGGCCAGCGTAGCTCTCTTCTCCTCGGCGGCGCGGCGGCCGTTGTCGCTCTCGGACGAACTCACCTGCTCCCCTCCTTCACGTGCTGAGTGTTCACATGGCCCAACTGTGGCTCGTTCAAGAGCGCCTCCACTTCCTCGTCGGTCAATCCGCTCACCAACTCGTCCACGTGCGGCGCCTCCACAACGGACGCCTTCCGGCGACGCCCATCAATCACCGTGGCGAGGTTGGCAATCGTCGCGTCGAGAAAGAGGTCCCGCATCGGCACGCGGACACCGAAGGTGCGGTCGAGCGCCTCCACGAGCCGGCCGGCAAGCAGCGAGTTGCCCCCAAGCTCGAAGAAGTCGTCCTTCACTCCCACCTGGTCACAGCCGAGCAGTTGCATCCAAATGGTGGCAATGCGGCCCTCCGTCTCGGTGCGAGGAGCCACGTGCATCGCCCCGCCGCGAGCCATCACCGACCTCGGGTCCGGCAGGGAGCGTCGGTCCACCTTGCCGTTGGGCGTCAGGGGAAGCGCATCCAGGAGCACGTTGGCCGACGGCACCATGTATTCAGGCAGGGAGGCCCGGGCGTGCTCGCGCAGTCGCTGGGCCAGGGTGTCGTCCCCGGCCTGCGCCGCGACCGGCACCACGTAGGCGATGAGCCGCCGCTCGGCCTCGCTGGAGCCCCACACGAGCGCCACCACGTCGCGGACCGCCTCATGGCGGCGCAGGGTGAGCTCTATCTCCGCGAGCTCGATGCGGTAGCCCCGCAGCTTGACCTGATGGTCGGCGCGACCGATGAACTCCAGCTCCCCACCCGCCCGGCGGCGCACCAGGTCGCCCGTCCGGTAGAGCCGGGCACCCGGCCGCGCCGAGAAGGGATCCGGCACGAAGCGCTCGGCCGTGAGCGAGGGCCGACCCCAGTAGCCGCGGGCCACGCCGGAACCACCGATGAACAGCTCACCCGCCAGGCCGACCGGCACGGGCCGCAGGTCCGGGTCCAGCACATGGACGCTGGTGTTTCCAAGGGGCCCCCCCAGCGAAACCCTGTCACCGGCCCCCAGCCGCTTGCGGCAGGACCACACCGTGGTCTCCGTGGGGCCATAGAGGTTCCACACCCGGGCCCCGTTCGCGGTGAGCGCGTCGGCGAGGTCCTGGGGCAGCGCCTCCCCTCCGCACAGCACGGTGAAGCCCGGGCCGGGAGCCCCGCCCGCGTCGGCCAGCATGCGCCAGGTGGCCGGAGTGGCCTGCATCACCGTCACCCCGTGCCGCGCCAACACCCCGGACAGCGCGCGCCCATCCGCGGCCTGCTCACGGGTGGCCATCACCACCCGCGCGCCCTGAACCAGCGGCAGGTACAGCTCGAGCGCGGCGATGTCGAAGGAGAACGTGGTCACCGCGGCGAGCACGTCCTCGGCGCGCAAGCCCGGCTCCCGGGCCATGGTCGTCAAGAAGTTGGCGAGGGCGCCATGCGAAATCATCACGCCCTTGGGCCGGCCGGAGGACCCCGACGTGTACAGGACGTAGGCGAGCTGAGCAGCGTCAGCCACGGGCTCCAGGTTCGCATCCCCCTCCCCCTCGAGGCCGGCCTCCGGGAGAGACACAACGTGCGGGATGCCCTCGCCATGGTGGGCCAGCTCCCGCCGGGTGAGCAGCACCTGGGCCCGCGCGTCCTCGATCATGTACCGCACCCGCTCCAGCGGATACCGCGGGTCCACTGGCACGTAGGCCCCCCCCGCCTTGAGCACCGCCAGCAGGGAGACGACCAGGTCCGGCGAGCACTCCATGCAGACGGCGACCCGGCTCTCGGCGCCCACGCCCCGGGCCTTCAGCAGGCGGGCGAGCCGGTTGGCCCGGGCGTTGAGCTCCGCATAGGTGAGCTGCTCGCTCCCGAAGACCAGGGCCACCCGGTCCGGCGTCCGCGCGGCCTGGGCCTCCACCGCCTGCGGCAACAGGGCGGTGGGCTCAGGCTCGGCGCGGAACGCGCTGGCCACGAGTTCCGCGCGCTCCGTCTCCGTGAGCAGCGAGAGCTGCGAGACGCGCTGGTGGCCGCCCCGGAGCAGGCCCTCCACCACCGCCTGGTAGTGCCGCGTCAGCCTGTCGATGGTGTCCGCCTCGAACAGGTCCGTGCTGTACTCGACGAGGCCCTGGATGCCGTCGCTGTCCTCGGTGAGGAAGAGCGACAGGTCGAACCGGGAGGTGCCGGTTTCCACCGGCAACCGCGTGAGCGGATGGCCCCCCAACGCGAGCCTCGCATGAGGCGCCTCCTGGAAGCCGAACATCACCTGGAACAGGGGGTTGCGGCTCAGCGTGCGCTCCGGCTGAAGCGCCTCGACAATCTTGTCGAACGGGAACTGCTCGTGCGCCACGGCCTCCAGGGTCGTCTCCCGGATGCGGCGCAGCAGCTCCTCCACGCTCGGGTCTCCGGTGAGGTCCGCGCGGACCACGAGCGTGTTGGCCAGGAACCCGATGACCGGCTCCAGCTCCGGCCGCTGCCGGTTCGCCACGGGCGTGCCGAGCAGCAGCTCCTCCTGCCCGGTGTAGTGGCGCAGCAGCACGGCGAAGGCCGCGAGCAGCACCATGTAGGAGGTGGACCCTCCCTCATGCGCATACCGCCGCACCGAGGCGGCGAACTCGCGCGAGAGGCGGAACTCCTTGTTGGCGCCACGGAACGACTGCACCACCGGCCGCGGGCGATCCGTCGGCAGCTCCAGGACGAGCGGCGCGCCAGCCAGCTTGCGTCCCCAGTACTCGCGCTGCTTCGTGTACTCCTCGGTGTCCAGCCACTGCCGCTGCCAGGCGACGTAGTCAGCGTACTGCACGGCCAGCTCGGCCAGGTGCGGCGCTGTGTGCTGGAGCAAGGCGCCATAGCTGGCCACCAGTTCGCGGAGGAACAGCTCGACCGAGGTGCCATCCGCGATGATGTGGTGGAGCGTGGCGAGGAGCACATGCCGCGTGCCGCTCAACCGCAGGAGCGTGAGCCGCAGGAGGCTGTCCTCCGTGAACCGGAAGAGCCGTTGGGACTCCGTGGCCAGGAGCCGCTGGACCTCATCCCAGCGCTCGGCCTCGGGGACGTGGCCGAGGTCCACGACCGAGACGGTGACCCGCGCGTGGGGGTTGATGACCTGCACGAGCTGCCCATCCAGGTGGGCGAGCCGGGTGCGCAGGCCCTCGTGCCGGGTGACCACCAGATTGACGGCGCGCTGCAGGGCGAGGCGATCCACCGGGCCGTCAATGCGGAAGGCCACGGGCAGGTGGTAGGCAGCGCCCCACCGAGCATCGAACTCGCGCAGGAACCACAGCCGCTCCTGGCTCGTCGAGGCGGGAAACACATAGCTGCCATTCAGCGAGGAGGAAGAGGTGCTCTGACCTGCATCCCCCGGGGAGGACGGGCTGTGAGGGTCCGCGTCCGGCGCGAGCATTCGGGTCTTCTCCTCGAGAGGGTGTTCTGGATGCATGGCGCTAACGGCCGCGGTACGGAACCCGGGGCTGGGCGACGATGGGTGAGTGAGCCTGGTGCGTCTTGGTGGCCTGCGTGAAGTGCGCGGCCTGGGCGGCCACGGTCCGGTGCTCGAAGACCGTGCGGACCCCCGCCTGGACCTGCAGGGCCGCGGCGAGCCGGGTGGCCAGCCGGGTGGCCAGCAGCGAGTTGCCGCCGAGATCGAAGAAGCTGTCGTGGACGCCGACCCGCTCACGCCGCAGGAGCCCCTCCCAGATGGCCGCGATGCGCGCCTCCAGCTCGTCGCGCGGCGCCAGGTAGTCTTGGCCCGGAGCGAGCGAGCTGGCGCGTGGCTCCGGCAGCGCGGCGCGATCGACCTTTCCGTTGGGTGTGAGCGGAAGCACCTCCATCACCACGAACACGCCGGGCACCATGTAGTCGGGGAGCCGGCCGCGCAGGTGCTCACGAAGCTCCGGCACCAGGGACTCGCCGTGGGCGGCCAGCACGACGTACGCCACCAGTTGCCGCTCGGCCCCCGTGCCGCGGGCAACGACGACGGCCTCCCTGACGGCCGGGTGGTTGCGCAGCGCCGTTTCAATCTCCTCGAACTCGATGCGAAAGCCGCGCACCTTCACCTGGTGGTCCGCGCGGCCCAGGAATTCGAGCGAACCCTCCGCGCGGTAGCGCACGATGTCACCCGTCCGGTACATCCGGGCGCCTGGAGTCTCGCGGAAGGGATCCGGTAGGAAGCGCTCCGCCGTCATCCGCGGCCGGCCGAGGTAGCCGCGGGCGACACCCGCGCCCCCGATGAACAGCTCGCCCCGGACGCCCACGGGCACCGGCGCGAGGTGCCGGTCCAGGACGTAGACCTGGGTGTTGGCCACGGGCCTGCCGATGCTAACGGGCTCGACGGCCTGGGCGGGCAGCGGCGTGTACGTGGAGTACGTCGTGGTCTCCGAGGGGCCGTACAGGTTCATCACCCGGGCCGCCGGAGTCTCCGCGTACAACCGGGCCACCAGGTCGCTGGTGAGCGGCTCCCCGGCGAGGTTGATGGTGCGGACGGAAGAAGGAATCCCACTCGCGTTGAGCAGCTCCGTGATGGCGGAGGGCACGGTGTTGATGAGCGTGACCTCGGACGCCGCGGGCAGCTCCAGCAGGTGCAGCGCGGTGTCCGCCAGGATGACCCGGCCGCCGTGGCTCAGCGGCACGAACAGCTCGAAGACCGACAGGTCGAAGCAGATGGAGGTGGCCGCCAGGACGCCCGTCAGCTCCTCCGTGGAGAACGTCTCGCCGGCCCACTGCACGAACGTCGCGGCGCTGCGATGGGAGATGGCCACGCCCTTGGGCTGCCCCGTCGATCCGGACGTATAGAGGACGTACGCCAGCTGTTCGGGCTGGACTGGCGCAGGCGTCGGGAGGGAGCCCTCCTGCGTGTCCGGCTCCTCCAGGAACAGGAGGCGGGCCCCGTGCGGGCTCAGCCGCGAGGCCAGCGCACGCTGCGTGAGCAGGACGGGCATCTCCGCGTCGCGCACGATGAAGTCCAGGCGCTGCCGCGGATAATTCGGGTCGAGCGGCACGTACGCCCCACCGGCCTCCAGCACCGCGAGCAGGCCCACGACCAGGTCCGCGGTACGGAGGGAGAAGACACCGACGCGAACCTCCGGACCCACGCCGTGCCGGCGCAGCCGCGCGGCCAGCGTCCGGACACGCGCCATCAACCTCGCGTACGTGAGCCGCTCGGCGCCACACACCAGGGCGATCCCCTCCGGCGTTCGCGCGGCCTGGGCCGCGACCAGATGGTGAAGGCACGCGTCCTCGGGATACGGCCGGGTGGTTGCGTTCCAGTGACGCAAGAGCTGCTCGCGTTGCGCCTCGGGCAACAGGGGCAACCGCGACACGGGGGTGTCCTCCGCGTCGAGCGCGGCCGACAGCAGGCGCTCGTACTGCGCCCCGAGGCGCTCGGCGGTGCCGGCATCGAACCGCGCCGTGTCGTACTCCAGCGTGCAGGCCAGCCCCTCACCGACCGGCGCCACCGCGAGCGTGAGCTCGAACTGGGCGGCCCCTGGCGGCAGCGGGAGCAGGGACATGCTGGCCTCGCCCAGTCGCAGCCGCGCCGAACCATCACCGACGGCGAACCCCGCCAGCTCCGGCTGCTCCGACAGCGGCGCCCGCTGGTAGACGAACAGCGACTGGAAGATGGGGGTGCGGTCGCCAAGCCGCTCTGGCTGAAGGCGCTCGACCATCAGCGGGAACGGGAAGCCCTGGTGCTTCAGCGCCCCCCGCACCGCCTCACCCACGCGGTCCACCAGCAGGGAGAAGCTGGGCTCGCCCGACAGCGCCACGCGCAGCGGCAGCGTATTGACGTAGTAGCCCACCAGCCGGGAGGCGCCCTTCCAATTCCGGGTGGCCACGGGCGAGCCCACGACGATGTCGTCCTGGCCGGTCAGGCGATGCAGCAGCGCATGGAAGCCGGCGAGCAGCGTGACATAGGGGGTGAGCCCCCGCTTGCGCGAGAAGGCCGCCACGCGCTGCCGCAGCGCCCCGCCCAGCATGAACCGGTGGTACGGCTCGGAGGGCGCGGCGCCGGAAGAGGACAGGGCTGGCGCCGGCAACTCGAGGCGAGGCAGGGGGCCGGCGAGCCGCTGGCGCCAGTACCCCCAATCCTCCTCGTGGCTGGGGCCGGCCATGTACTCGGCCTGCCAACGGATGGCATCCGCGGGCTGGCCCACCGGGGGCAGCACCACCCCGTCGCCCCCCGCCTCATACAACCGGCGCAGCTCGTCGACGAGCACCGCGAGCGACCAGAAGTCCACGATGATGTGGTGCACGGACAGCAGCAGCACATGCGCGTGCGCCGCGCGGGAGAAGAGGTGGGTCCGCAGCAACGGCCCGCGCCCCAGGTCGAAGGGCCTGTAGGCCTCCCGCAGAAGCCTGCGCCGCAGCGCGGCCTCGTCATCACCGCTCGCGTCCACCACCTGGAAGGAGGCCGGGACGTGGGCGTGGACCTGCTGGACTGGCTCCTCTCCGACCATCGGGAACGTCGCGCGCAGCGCCGGGTGCCGTGCCACGAGTGACTGGAACGCGCGGCGCAGGGCCTCGACATCCAGCGCGCCCTGAAGACAGATGGCTCGCGCGATGGTGTAGCCTGGCGAGTCGGGGGCGAGCTGGTGCAGGAACCACAGGGCGCGCTGCCCGGGGGGCACGGGCAGTCGCTCCCCGGTGCCCGGCGTCGGCGCGGAAACCGGCCGCGCGTCCCGCCCTGCGGCCTCCAGCAGATGCACGGCCAGCGCGCCGAGCGTGGGGCCCTCCAGGAGCAGGCGCAGCTCTAGCGCCACCTCCAGGTCCTGCTCGATGCGGTGCTTCAACTCGACCAGGGCCAGGGAGTCCAAGCCCAGGGCTGGGAGCCGAGCCTCTCCGGTGAGGATGGCGCGTGGCAGGCTCCCAGCGCGGGCGGCCGCGCTCGCAAGGTACGCGACGAGGGCGGGAAGCCGCTCGGCCTCGGGGCGCTCCAGCAACGAGGCGCGGGAGAGCGAGAATTCGCCCACGGGCTCCTGCGCGGTGTCCGCGCTGACGGTGTCGAGCTGGCCCTCGAGGTACGCCTCGCGGGTGGCGCCGCGTTGCACCTTGCCACTGGAGGTCTTCGGGAGACTGCTGGACTTGATGAGGACGACGGCGTGGACGCGCAGCGCGTGCTGCTCGGAGATGTCCCGCCGGATGGCGGCGATGACGTCCGGCCAGTCCCCGCCCGGGTAGCGGCGATCAACCTCCTGGACGACGACCACCTCCTCCGACGCGCCCACGCTCACGGAGAACACCGCCGCGCAACCGGGGCGCAGCGCGGGGTGGCTGCGCTCCACGGTGAGCTCGAGGTCCTGGGGGTAGTAGTTGCGGCCCTGGATGACGAGCAGGTCCTTGCGCCGGCCGGAGACGAAGAGCTCCCCGTCATGAAGGAAGCCGAGGTCCCCCGTGCGAAGCCACGGCTCCCCCGCCCCACCAGCCAGGCGGGCCTGGAAGGTCCGCGCCGTCTCCTCGGGGCGCAGCCAGTACCCCTGCGCGACGCTCGGGCCACGTACCCAGATCTCTCCGATGTGCCCTGGAGGAAGCTCGGTGCGCGACTCTGGGTCCACGATGAGGACCTGCTCATCCGGCACGACCGTGCCACAGCTCACGTGCCGCACGGTGTCGCGCGCGGCCTCCCGCGGGGACGAGGCCGCGACCGCCCGATGCGCCTCCAGCGCCCCGCGCTGGAAGTGCTCGACGCGGGCCACCCGCCCCTTGCTCACGCCAGTAACGATGAGCGTGCCCTCCGCCAGGCCGTAGCAGGGGTAGAAGGCCTCACGACGGAAACCGCACGGCTCGAACGCCTTGCTGAACGCCTCGAGCGTGTCGGGCCGGATGGGCTCGGCGCCACAGAAGGCCAGCTCCCACGAGGAGAGGTCCAACCCGGCTTTCTGCTCGTCGGAGATCTTCCGCACGCACAGCTCGTAGGCGAAGTTCGGCCCGCCGCTGCATGTCCCCCTCCGCTCGGAGAGCGTCTTCAGCCAGCGCAAGGGCTCCTGCAGGAACGAGAGCGGCGACATTAAGTCGACGGGAAGGCCCCCAAAGATAGGGGTGAGCACTCCGCCGATGAGGCCCATGTCATGATACGGCGGCAACCAGATGACGCCGCGGCTGCTGCGGCTCAACTGGAAGCGCTCATGGATGACGGAGAGGTTGTGCATCAGGTTGCGATGCGTGAGCACGACCCCCTTGGGGTCCGTCGTCGAACCGGAGGTGTACTGCAGGAAGGCCACGGAGTCTCCGCTCAGTCCCGGCGGCGTCCAGGCCCCCGCCTCCTCCAACGCAATGCCATCCGTGGCGACCCAGCTCAGCCGCCCTAGCTCGGGAGCCAGCTCGAACATCGCTCCCGCCAGCCCTTGCAAGAAGGAGGTCGTGAGCACCACGCTCGCGCGTGAATCCCTCGCGACGGTGCGAAGCCTCAGCAGGCTGCGTTCCAGCCGCGCTGTATCCGGTGGATAGACGGGAACGGCAACAACGCCCGCATAAAGACAACCAAAGAAGGCCGCCACGTACTCCGGCCCCGGGGCATAGAGAAGCAGTGCCCGCTCCCCCACCCGACCATCGGCTTGCAAATGCGCCGCGATGGCCCGGGCCAAGACATCCATGGAGGAATAGTCCACCCGCACTGCGGGTGCCCCCGCATCCCCAAGAAATGTGAACGCCTCATGGCGTGGCTCACTCAGCGCACGCTCCTGGAGCAACTCCACCAGCGTGTGACGCATTCGTCTCCTCGACGTGACAGCAGCGGCATGCAAGGAATCGGAACGGCATGCCATCAGGATCACCCCTCAATCCTGACTTAGCGGCGCCCAAACCTAATTCGCGTCTTGCTTACTTGTCAATCAATCTGATTGATAGTATTGACACTGCCGATTCCGGGATTCCCCGCGCAGTGTGTGGGGCTCTCTTTTAGCCAGGGGGAACGACAGTGACAGAAAACTTCTATCTGTTGCGCCCGGAGCAACTGCCCCGGGAGCACAGGGAGCTGAGCGGTAATGAGGTTGCGTGTCTTGAGCCCCTGGCCACGCAGTACCGACGGGCGCCAGAAGCTCAAACGCTGTCAGCGACCCGCAAGGCCATTACCCGGCTCGGGCTCCGCCCCGAGGACTTCCAAGCCGTAGGAGAGGATCCAGAAGAGTCCCAGGGCAACCGGGACAATGACCGGGCATTCCTCATCGTGCGCGTCCAGGGAGAGGTCATGCCCCTGCTCGTGCATAGCACCCTGCAGGGCTTCGCGACGCTCCTGGACGAAGCGCTCGTCAACGGGACAGATCTGGAGCCGCAGGCGTGGGGCCAGCTGCGTGCCGCCTACAACACCCTCTTCGATACCTTCCTGGGCCGCCCTCCCGCGCGGGACGAAGAGGTTCCCATGCCGCCTCCGCGCTCCACCAGCGAGGGCGAGCGTGACGCACTGCGACGCTGGACCCGAGGCCACTATGTCTTCATGTCCATCGTGCAAGGCCTGTCCGTGGTCCTCAATGGGTTGACCCGTGACATCAATGCCTCAGACATCCCGTCCGCCCAGGTCAACTTCGAGCGGGCCACGACCATCATGATGGGTGCGGAGTCCGCCCTCCGCTTCACGGGTGACTACTCCTACAACGCATACGAAAAATCCGTTCGTCCCACCCTCATGCCGCCCATTGCGCCCCCGGGAATGACCGGCCTGCGCTGGCGCGATCACGAGCACCTGGTCAAGATCCTCTCAGGAATGCGGCCCCTGTTCTCCGCCCTGGACCCCGCCCTGGAGCCCTATCGCGAGGCATTCTACGCGTCGATCTCCCACACCTATGACTCACACAAGCTTGTCTGCTCCAGCTTCGTGGGCACCGAGCGCACCAGCCTCCTGATGGCGGAGCGCACTGAGAAGTCAGCAATCGAGATCCTCGACCACTTCAAGCGCGTGCGCCTCCAACTCGTAAAGAGCTGAGCCCGGCGGCAGCCCATTCCACTCTGTCTGCCAAACAACCATTTCATCAAACACAACCAAGACTCGCGCAGCACTCGCGCCAGGGCATTTGATGGCCACCTTTCTTGGCAGTGATGATTCCGTGAAGTGCAAGGTCGTGGTGAATCACGAGGAGCAGTACTCCATCTGGCCGGAGGATCAACCCAACCCGGCGGGATGGAGCGATGAGGGCTACCGCGGGACGCGCCGCGACTGTGTGGCGCACATCGAGGAAGCCTGGAAGGACATGCGGCCCAAGCGGTTACGTGAAGCAATGCGGTAGCAGTCACAGCTCGCAGACTCACAAGCCGATGCAACGCACACATGCCCCTCTCGCAGGAGCAGGGGCGGAGCCTTGCCGTCATCCAGACGATGACGACAGACCACGAGGAGTGGAAGACACCATCATGAAGACTGACAACTCCCTTCTGACGGTGGCGGCCCGGCCCGCCACCGGCCCGCTGTCCCTGGACGATCTCACCCTCATCCTGTTCGGCGCATCCGCCTTCCAGTACCTGAACGCGGCGTGCGAGCTGAATCTGTTTGAGCTGCTGCGAAGCAAGCCCAACAGCACCAAGGAAGAGATCGCCAGGCGCCTGGAGCTCCAGCCCCGCGCCATCGACATCCTCCTGCTCGGCACGACCTCGCTCCGGCTGACGGAACGGGTGAACGGCACCTACCGCAACGCCGCTGCCGTCGAGCAGTTGTTCGAGGAGGGGACCTGGGCGAGCTTCAAGGCCGTGGTCGGCTTCGAGCAGCACATCTGCTACGAGGGCCAGGTCGACTTCACCGAGTCGCTACGGACCAACAAGAACGTGGGCCTGCGCCGCGTTCGGGGCACGGGCCGTGACCTGTACCACCGCCTGTCCGAGAACCCTCACCTGGAGCGCTACTTCTACGACTACATGCGCTCGTGGTCGGAGCTGTCCAACCCGCTGCTCTTCAAGAGCGTGGACTTCACCCAGGTTCGCAAGGTGCTGGACGTGGGTGGCGGCGACGGCGTGAACGCCATTGCGCTCGCCAAGGCCTACCCCAACCTCGAGGTGACCGTCCTGGAGATTCCCGGCACCGCGCCCATCACCCGTCGCCGGATAGAGGAGATGGGTCTGTCGGCTCGCGTCAAGGTGCACGCGGGCGACATGTTCGCGGAGGCCTTCCCCACGGGTCACGACTGCGTCCTCTTCTCCCACCAGCTCGTCATCTGGACCCCCGAGGAGAACACGGCCCTGCTGCGCAAGGCCCATGAGGCGCTGACGCCCGGCGGACGGGTGGTCATCTTCAGCTCCATCTCCAAGGACGAGGGCGACGGTCCGCTGATGGCCGCCCTGGACAGCGTGTACTTCGCCGCCATCCCGGCCGAGGGCGGCATGATCTACTCCTACGAGCAGTACGAGGGGTGGATGAAGGACGCGGGCTTCAAGAGCGCCCAACGCATCCCCTGCGGCGCCTGGACGCCCCACGGTGTCCTCATCGGCGCCAAGTAAGGGCGCGTGGGCGGCGGCCCTCCCGGGCACTACCGCCCGCATCCTGGCACACCCCAACCCCAGCCAACGTGTCCCATGAGCATTCTTCAAAACGCATACCGCAAGCTGAGCCTGCACGACTACCGCGTGCGAGCGCATTACGGGCTTCTGGCCCGGGGCGGCTCCCTCTCCGAGGAGAGCATGTTCATGAACATGGGCTACTGGAAGGACCAGCCCAAGACGCTGGACGAAGCCGCCCGCGCGCTCGTGCGACTCGTGGCGGAGACAGCCCGGCTGGGCAAGGGTGACCGGCTCCTCGACGTGGGGTGTGGGTTCGGAGACCAGGATCTCTTCTGGATGGAGGAGTTCGGGCCGACGCGCATCGACGCGGTCAACATCAGCACGTACCAGCTCAAAGTGGTGGCTGATCGCGTCAAGGCCCAAGGGCTGGAGGACCGGTTCGGCCTGTGGGCCGCCTCGGCCACGGAGCTGCCCTTCGAGCCCGCCACGTTCGACAAGGTAACGTGCGTCGAGGCCTCCCACCACTTCAGCTCGCGGGAAGCCTTCCTTCGCGAGGCCCTCCGCGTGATGAAGCCCGGGGGGCAGATCGTCCTCGCGGACATCCTGCCGCGCCCTGGTTACAAGGTGGGCGCCTTCGAGCGGCGCAACATGCACGTCGCGGACGTCAACATGTACACGGCCGATGTCTACGCCACGAAGCTCCAGCAGATGGGCTACACCCACGTGGAGGTGCGCTCCATCCGCGAGGACGTGTGCCCGCCCTACTCCGCGTTCCTCCTGCGTCGCGTGGGCGATGGCGCGGTGGCCCAGCGGATGAATCCGCTCGTGCGGTGGGTGGCCCAGGCATATCTGCGCAGGTTCGGTACGTTCGAGAATCTGGACTTCGTGATTGCCTCCGCCGAGCGGCCCGCTCAGTAATCACCTGGGACATGGCCCCCCGTCCGGGGGCCATGTCCCCTCCCCAGAGTCCTGAACGGCCCCGCGGGGCATACGCCAGAGCGCCATGGCCCTCCGGCTTGCACATTGAGGAGGTCTGAATGATTGCGACGGAGACTCGGCCCGGGGCGCGCCTTCCCGGGCCGCGCCATGTTCCAGTGATTGGCTGGCAAATCCAGGGCTTGAAGATGTTGCGGGATCCACCAGCGCACTTCACGGAGGCGTTCCGGCGCTATGGGCCCGTCAGCGCGTGGGATCCGCGCAAGCCGCGCCATGTGTACGCGCTCGGCCCGGACTACAACAAGCTCCTGTTCACCCAACCGGAGCGGTTCATCGTGGACGCGTTCCGTGAGAGCAACCTGCCGCGCGACTCATCCATGGAGCGGCTGACCTTCGGCCTGCTGCGGCTCAACGGAGACGCGCACCGCAAGCACCGTACGCTCATGCAGCCCGCCTTCCGGGTGCAGCGCATCGAGGCGTGCCGGGAGACGATCATCGCCTCCACGCAGCACGAGCTGGACAGCTGGCGGGTCGGCGAGCGGCGCCGCATCGACCTGGACCTGATGCGCCTCATCGTGCGCGTGGCGATGCAGACGATGTTCGGCCTGGATTCACTCGATGGCACCGGCGTGCGGTTGCACAGCCTCATCCAGCGGCTGCTCACCCTGGCCGCCGCCCCCACCACGATGCTGCTGCGGCTCAATCTGCCCGGCACGCCCTACCGGCAAATGCTGCGGGTGGCACAAGAAATCGAGCAGATCCTCGCCGGGCTCATCCGCCGCAAACGGCAGGAGCCGGGAGAGGGGCTGGACGTGCTCTCCGCGCTGGTGTCGGCACGAGACGAGAATGGCAACGCCCTCACCGACAACGAACTCATCGGCGAGGCCTACAACGTGCTGTGCCATTCAACCAGCGCCGCCTCCATGACGTGGACCCTGTTCCTGCTGGATCAGCACCCCGAGGTCATGAACACGCTCGTGGACGAGCTGCGCACGACGCTGGGCGGCGCGCCGCCCACGTTGGAACAGCTCAAGAAGCTCGAGTACCTGGACCTGGTCCTCAAGGAGAGCCTGCGGCTGTTCCCCCCTGCGTCCTTCCTGATGCGCTACGCCAGTGAGTCCTGTCAGCTCGGACCGTACGAGATCCCCGAGGGCGCCATGGTGTTCGCGAGCGGGTTCGTTACGCACCGCCTCCCCGAGCTCTTCCCGCGTCCGCTGAAGTTCGACCCCCTGCGCTGGAAGTCCACCAACCCCACCGTGTACGAGTACATGCCGTTCGGCGCGGGGCCCCACAACTGCCTGGGGCGCCATATGGCCATGCTGGAGATGAAGCTCATCCTGTCCATGGTGCTGCAGCGCTTCCGCCCATCCCTCGTCTCCGGCACGAGCGTCAACCGCGCCATGCGCATCTCCCTCGTGCCACGAGAAGGGTTGCCCGTGGTCATCCACCCCGCGGGGACGTCCCTGGCCCGGCCCGTCGCACGAGGCAACATCCACGAGTCCATTGAGCTGAACTGAGCCCATCCAGCTCACCGCCCCCCAAGCGAAAGGAACACCGTGTCGCTCGCCCCGAAGGTCATCATCGTCGGAGCTGGACCTACCGGCCTGGCACTCGCCGCCGACCTCGCCGGAGCGGGCATCCCCTGCCGGGTCCTGGAGCGCCGGGCCCAGCGCTCCTCCTGGTCCCGCGCCTTCGGCATCACCCCCTACACGATGCAGTTGCTGGACATGCGGGGTGTGGCGGACACCATGGCGAAGCACGGATTGCCCTGGCGCCACGGCCCCCTGGGGGATGGGAAGAGCTACCTGGACTTCGGCATGTTGGACTCCCGGTTCCCCTACATGCTCATCATCCCGCAGAACCGAACCGAGGACGTCCTGGAGGAGTGGGCCCGCCAATCCGGCGCGGACATCATCCGCGGGGCGCAGGTGATGGGACTGGAGCAGGACGCCGCCGGGGTGACGCTCCAGGTCGAGGGGCCGAACGGGCCGTGGACGGAGCGCGCCAGCTTCGTCGTGGGCTGCGACGGCGTCCGTAGCGCGGTGCGCTCCCTGGCCGGCGTGCCATTCCACGGGATGTCGTATGACGGCTCGCTCATCACCGCCGACGTGCACCTGAAGCACCCGCCAAACCCTCCGGTGCATGCCCGGACGTGCGGGCGGGGGACCGTGGCCGTCTTCCCCTATGGCGATGGCACGTTCCGGTTGGTGGTGCTGGACCGCAAGCGCCTGAACGTTCCCGTCGAACAACCCGTGACGCTGGAGGAGATCCAGGAGAGCGTGACGGAAATCCTCCGCATGGACCTGGGTATCCACGAGGCACTGTGGATGTCCCGCTTCCGCAGCGATCAGCGCCAGGCGGAGCGCTACCGCGTCGGCCGGGTGCTGCTCGCTGGAGACGCGGCGCACACCCACATTCCATCCGGTGGGCAGGGATTGCAGGTCGGCATCCAGGACGCCATCAACCTGGGCTGGAAGTTGAAAGCCGAACTCGAGGGCTGGGCGCCCGAGGGGCTGCTGGACTCGTACGAGCAGGAGCGGCACCCCATCGCGGCGGCGACCCTGCGCAAGACTGACCTGGTGTACAAGTATGAGATCTCCAGCGCCGCGCCCTTGCGTTTCATCCGCTGGCTCATCATGCAGACGATGAAGGTCAAGGCATTCCAGCTCCCGGTGGTGAAGGAGCTCACCGGCCAGTCGCTGCGTTATCCCCCCCCGCGCGGCGCCGATGCTCACGCGATGGTGGGCCGCGGCATTCCAGACGCCCACCTCGAGCAGGGCGGTGAGGCCTCCCGCGTGTACGAGTTGCTCCGAACGCGCCGCTTCGTGCTCGTAGACCAGACACCCGAGGGCCTGTTCGCCGCATGTGCCGGCAGCGGCTGGGAGGGGCGGCTCGACGTGAGGCAGGGGAAGCTCACGAACCGGAAGGAGCTGCCCGCCGCACTGCTCATCCGGCCGGATGGCATTGTCGCGTGGGCTCCCACCCGGACGGGTACCCATGGACTGAGGGCCGCGCTTCGCCAGTGGTGTGGCGATCCACTGACCCACGACGCGGAGCGTACGCCCCCCCGTGTCGCCGCGCGAGCCTGAGTGGCGGTGACAGAGAGCTGCGTGAGGTGGGCGGCGCCATCGACGTGGACGTGCGACTGGAGAGGCAGTGTGGAGGAAGGAGCACGGGATGCCTACGGAGTCGGGGCAGGCCTGGACTTCGGGAGTCCTCTCCAGCCGTGTCGGTGCACGGCCCCGAAAAGCGCCGCATTGACCTGCTGGTCGGCGCGCCGGGCGCACGCCCAGAGCCGGTCCTCAAGGTCCGCCACTGCGTTGTCGCTCTCCAGCAGCGTGACCAGAACTGGGACGGAGCCAGCGAGCACGGCGGAAGCCGCGTGAGAAGTGGAAGCCAACGCTCTCGCGGCCTGCCCCAGTGACGAGGCATGGCGGATGCGCGCGGCGGACTCCGTGTCGAGGCGCAAGTCCTTGCGCGCGGTCCGTGGGCTGCCCGCGCAGGCCAGAAGCAGGACACTGCTCGCCCAGAGGAGGACTTGCTTCCAGGTCGGGGATTGGCGGAAGGGCATGCCTGCCTCCGGACAACCGTCAGGGGCAGGCCGACTTTTTCGAGCGGGGTTTCCCGCCTAGGCCTGATGCGTTTTCGCGAGTGAGGAATTGAAGAAGACCGCCTGCTCGCGGGGTTGCGTTCGCGAGGGATGACCGGATTCGTGCTCGACCCGACGACGGATGCTCCCGCTGATCCCATCCACTGGTGGGAGGGCTGCGCTCAAAATAGTCCCCATGGCAACGTCGGACCAGACAGCCGCCCACACGCGTATGAGTTCCCCCGAAGGGTCCCCACGCCCGGGCCGAGACAAGCTCATGGGTTGCGCCACCCTGGCCCCAGAAACGAAAAAGGCCCCCGAGTCTTTCGACTCGGAGGCCTGATTCGGAGTGCCCAGGGCGGGATTCGAACCCGCACACCTTTCGGCGCCACCCCCTCAAGATGGTGTGTCTACCAGTTCCACCACCTGGGCGTTTGCTGCGGCGTCCATCTACCGGAGCTTGCTGATTCACGCAACGACAATCTCAACCGCTGCGTGAATCAGATTCTTCCTACGAACCACGTACCACGAAGCCTACTGCGCCGGAGCCGGCTCCTGCGCCGCGGGAGCGGCCTCATCCGTCGCCGGGTTGCCACCTCCCTCGACAGGTGGGGTCGACTGCTCGCCGCGCGGCTGCTCCATGCTGCCCGGCGCCGCGCCACCCGGGGTCGCCGGGGCCGTCTGCGCCGGAGGCGTGGCCACCGAGCCACCCGCCGCCACCGAGGAGCGCAGCCCCACGAAGGACAGGCCGAGCGAGCTGAAGAAGAAGAGCGCGGCGAAGACGCCAGTCAGCTTGCTGAGGAACGTCACCGCACCCCGGCCGCCGAAGGCGCTCGTGGCGGCACCACCGCCCAGCGCGGAGCCCATACCGGCGTCCTTACCCGGCTGGAGCAGAATGACGAAGATCATGAACACGCACACCAGGACGTGCACGATCGTGACGAAGGTCAGCATGTGGACTCTTTCAGACGTTCCGTGAAAAGGAGGCGCACCCTACACCAAAGTAGTGAACGGGTGACAACATCTTCCGCCCGCCTCCTGGATCAACTCGAAGTGGCCGCCTTGACGATGGCCGCGAAGTCGCCCGCCTTCAGGCTCGCGCCCCCGACAAGCGCCCCATCCACGTCCGGCTGCCCCAGCAATTCCGCGGCGTTGTCCGGCTTCACGCTGCCGCCGTACTGGATGCGCACCCGCCCGGCCGTCTCCCCGTCATACAGCCGCTCAATCAGGCCCCGGATCGCCGCGTGGACCTCCTGCGCCTGCGCCGCCGTGGCGTTGCGCCCCGTCCCAATGGCCCACACCGGCTCGTAGGCCAGCACGAAGCCCGCCACGTCCTTGGCGCCGAAGCCCTCCAGCGCCCCGCGCACCTGGCGCTCCACCACCGCCAGCGTCTGGTTCGCCTCGCGCTCGGCCAGCGTCTCACCCACGCAGATGATGGGCGTCATCCCCGCCGCGCGGACCGCCTTCGCCCGCTTGTTCACCTGCTCGTCCGTGTCCCCGAAGAGCTGCCGGCGCTCGGAGTGCCCCACGATGACGTAGGCGCACCCCAGCTCCGCCAGCATCGGCGCGGAGATCTCACCCGTGAAGGCGCCCGAGGACTCCCAGTGGCAGTTCTGCCCCGCCAGCGCCAGCGGCGCGCCTTCCAACGCCACATGCAGCGGCTGCAGCGCCACGAACGGCGGCGCCACCACCACCTCCACCGTGTCCCCCAGGGAGGCCACCTGGCCCCGCAGGTCCCGCACCAGGGCCAGCGCCTCCGGTACCGACTTGTTCATCTTCCAGTTGCCAGCAACGATCTTCCGGCGACGCGCGGTGGCCATGGTGCCCCCCAGGGGTGTTTGGTGTGTCGGACGCGGAGCCTACCGCGTCTCCAGCGCCTTGATGCCCGGCAAGTCGCGTCCTTCCAGGAACTCCAGGGACGCACCTCCACCAGTGGACACATGGCTCATCTTGTCGGCGAAGCCCATCTGCTCCACGGCCGCCGCGCTGTCCCCGCCGCCGATGACGGTGGTGGCCTGCGTGTTGATGGACATGGCCGCGGCGACGGAGCGGGTGCCCTCGGCGAACTTGGGCACCTCGAACAGGCCCATGGGCCCGTTCCACACCACCGTCCTCGCGTCGCGGATGTGCTGCGAGTAGATGGCGCGCGTCTTGGGACCGATGTCCAGGCCCATCATGTCCGGCGGAATCGCGTTGTCCGGCGTCTCCTGCGCGGGGCTGTTCTCCGTGGGCTCGGTGCCCACGATGTGGTCCACCGGCAGCACCAGCTGCGTCTTGAACCGGTGCGCCGCCTCCAGCAGGCGCGTGGCCAGCGACAGCTTGTCGCCCTCGACGCGGGACTTGCCCACCTCGACGCCCTGCGCCTTCAGGAAGGTGTACGCCATGGCGCCGCCGATGAGCAGCGCGTCCACCTTGGGCAGCAGGCTCTCGATGACCTTGATTTTGTCGCTCACCTTCGAGCCGCCCAGGATGGCCACGAAGGGCTTGTCCGGGTTCTTGAGCACCTTGCCCAGGTACTCAATCTCCTTGCGCATCAGGAAGCCGGCGGCCTTCTCCTTCACGAAGGGCACCATGCCCGCGGTGGACGCGTGGGCGCGGTGGGCGGTGCCGAAGGCGTCGTTGATATAGACGTCCGCCAGCGCCGCCAGTTCGCGGGCGAACGCCTCGTCGTTGGCCTCCTCTTCCTTGTGGAAGCGGAGGTTCTCCAGGACGACCACCTGGCCCTCCTTGAGCTCCTTCACCTGCTTCTTCACTCCGTCACCGACGCAGTCGTCGGTGAGGATGACCTCGTGCTTGCCGCCGAGCAGCTCGGCGAGCCGCGCGGCGACAGGCTCCAGCGACAGCTTCGGGTCCGGCCCCTTGGGACGGCCGAGGTGGGAGGCCAGGATGACCTTCCCGCCCATGTCGAGCGCGCGCCGGATGGTGGGCATCGCCTCGCGGATGCGGGTGTCGTCGGTCACGCGCCGGCCGTCCATGGGGACGTTGAAGTCCACGCGGATGAAGACGCGCTTCCCGGTCAGCTGCAGATCATCGATGTAACGGATCATCTCGGTCCTTCCCTCTCTCGGTGCCCGGAACGCCCTTGGGACTCAGACGCCCTTGGAGACGAGGAACTTCGCCGTGTCCACCATGCGGTTGGAGAAGCCCCACTCGTTGTCGTACCAGGCCATGACCTTGAGCAGGTTGTCGCCCACCACGAAGCAGTTGGTGGAGTCGAAGATGGCCGAGTGCGGGTTGCCGTTGTAGTCCACCGACACCGTCTGCGCGTCGCTGAACTCCAGCACGCCCTTGAGCGGGCCTTCGGCGGCCTTGCGGAAGGCCTCGATGACGGCCTCGGCGGTGACCTTCTTCTCGGTGTTCACCGTCAGGTCCACCAGGGACACGTTCGGGGTGGGCACGCGGACGGCCAGGCCGTGCATCTTGCCCTTGAGCTGCGGAATCACCTCACCGATGGCCTTCGCGGCGCCGGTGCTGGTGGGAATCATGGAGAGCGCGGCGGCGCGGGCGCGGCGCATGTCCTCGTGGGTGAGGTCCAGGATGCGCTGATCGTTGGTGTAGCTGTGGACCGTGGTCATCAGGCCCTTCTCGATGCCGAAGTTGTCCACCAGCACCTTGGCGATGGGCGCCAGGCAGTTGGTGGTGCAGGAGGCGTTCGAGATGACGTGGTGCTTCGCCGGGTCGTACTCGTTGTGGTTGATGCCGTAGGCGATGGTGATGTCCGGGCCCTTGGCCGGGGCGGAGATGATGACCTTCTTCGCGCCCGCCTTCAGGTGCTTCTCCGCCCCGTCGCGCGCGGTGAAGCGGCCGGTGCACTCCAGCACCACGTCCACGTTCAGGCTCTTCCAGGGCAGCGCCGTCGGGTCCTTCTCCGCGGTGACGGTGATCTCCTTGCCGTCCACCACGATGCCCTTCTCCGTCGCCTTCACCGTGCCCGGCCAGGTGCGGTGCACGGAGTCGTACTTGAACAGGTGCGCCAGCGCCGCGGGCTTGTCGAGGTCGTTGATGGCGACAATCTCGAGGTCTTCCTTGCGGCTGAGCACCGCGCGCAGAATGCAGCGACCGATGCGGCCAAAGCCATTGATGGCAATCCGGGTAGCCATGTTCGTCGTCTCCTTGAGCAGTGGGTGCCAGGCACCCACGGGTCGTCACGTCAAAATCGAGGGCGGCCGACCGTAGGCATCGCGACCCGCCGAGTCAACGCCCGGCGACATCCCCGCGGCGACGCGCACGCCGAAGCTGAACAATCACCCCAAGCAACAGCCAGACAGCGGTGCCCGTTCCCCCACCCGCCCCGCAGCCACAGCCAGCATCGCCCAGTGGATAGAACTGCGGCAGCACCCCCACCAGATGGGGCTCCGGCTCGGGTTCAGGCTCCGGCTCCGGCTCCGGCGGCGGGTGCGGGTCCACGCCCCGCGCCGCCACGCAGGCGGTCAGCAGGCTCGCGGCGCCGGACTCCTCGGCCGGCGGCGGAGGCGCCTGGGTGAGCAGGCCCGCATGCACCAGGAACGAGGACATGAGCCCGGCGCGCTGCACCGGACTGACGATGGCCTCGAAAGGCATCCCCAGCAGCAGCACCCGCCCGTTGGGCGCCGACGCCACGCCCGCCGCCCACTCGGTTCCCACGTAGCGCAGCACGGACGAGCCACCCGACGCGGGCGTCAGCACGTCCGTCACGCCCACCGCGTAGCCGCCCCGCGTGCCGTCATCCAGCGCCACCCCGGAGAGCTGCGCCAGCCAGTCGCCCGGCACCCCCTCCACGGAGAATAGAGGTTTCCCACTGCCCGGCGCCGCGCGCAGGATGTCCGCCAGGAAGGCCTGGTCCTCCGCCGAGCCCACGGCCAGCGCCGACGTCACGTGGCTCCCCGACAGGAGCAGGTGCCCGCCCTGCATCACGAAGCCGCGCAGGGCATCCTGCTCCTCACGGGAAGGC